>JAISHU010000008.1 GCA_031262385.1 Mediterranea sp. (in: CFB group bacteria) | reverse complement strand
CCTGTATATCCCGGCAAATTGTTGCGTTATCTCGGCAAGTTATCGCGATAACTCGGCAAGATAATTTCATAAAGTCCTTTTTGGGGCTGTTTTTTCGCGCTGAAGGCGCTTTTTGTATTTTGACATAATTTCTCTATATCTTTCTGTGAGTGTGCGTATTAAGGCACTATTTTTACATAGTTTAACGCGCTATACTCGCACGAAAGTCAGCAAGCCGTCCTTCAGTCCGAAATAAGCCCGTTTTTCGAGGGTTCGTTTGACGTTTTGACACTAACTAAAAAAACAGAAAATCACCCCCCTTCCAAACTATACGTTTGGTAGTTTTTTTTGAATCGCATATCTTTGTGGCATGAAAAGAGAAACCACCTTACACTTGCTAACTATAGTAGCCGTTGCCGTGTGTATCGCGGCGAGCTTGCCCCTATTGACAGGCAATTACAAAATTGATAATGCCCGCGAGTCGGCAAAGTCGGAAGTTCCCTACAACGTGTCTCCCCCCGGTGTGCCCGACAAAATAAACTTTGCCGGCGAAAACATTGAGCTGAAACGCTACGACCGACGCGAACGCATGGATCGCGAACTCATGGCATTTACCTATATGCACTCCACCACCATGCTCACCATAAAGCGAGCCAACCGCTTCTTCCCCGTTATCGAACCCATACTGAAAGAAAACGGCATCCCCGACGACCTGAAGTATTTGGCTATCATCGAAAGCAATCTCAATCCGCTGGCACGAAGTTCGGCGGGAGCAGCCGGTATGTGGCAGTTTATGCAGAAAACCGGTCGCGACTACGGACTGGAAGTAAACGACAACGTCGACGAACGCTATCACATAGAAAAAGCAACCCACGCCGCTTGCAAATACCTCAAAGAGGCATACGATAAATATGGCGACTGGCTCAGTGTCGCCGCCTCGTACAACGGCGGACAGGCACGCATCTCGTCGGCAATGGAAAAACAATTGGCTACGAATGCTACCGACTTGTGGCTGGTAGAAGAAACTTCGCGCTACATGTATCGCCTGCTTGCTGCCAAAGCTGTGTTCGCCGACCCCGAACGCTACGGATTCTTGTTGAAACGCGAACAACTCTATCCTCCCATCGCCTACAACGAAATTACCGTTGCCGACACCATAAGCAACTTGGCACGCTTTGCACAAGACAACGGTATCACCTATGCACAACTCAAGGATTTCAACCCGTGGCTGCGCGACACCTTCCTGCAAAACAAAAGCAAACGCACCTACACACTGAAAATCCCCACCCGAGAAGGGATGTACTACAACCCTAAAAAGACGGTGCCCTATAACAAGAATTGGGTGATTGATTGATAATTGTTATCACCCGAACCATAAATATAGTATCTTTGCCCACTTCTTTAAAGAATTAACACTTACTCATATGATAGCGAAAATAGAACAACTACTGGCAGAAGTAGATGCCATGTATGCCAAGAATGCCGACGAACTGGAAGAGTTGCGCGTAAAATACTTGGGTAGAAAAGGCTCAATCAGCCAATTGATGCAAGACTTTCGTACGGTTGACCCCAAGCAGAAAAAAGAGCTTGGCGTAAAGCTGAACGAACTCAAAACGAAGACACAAGAGAAGATCAACGAACTCAAGGCTGCGTTTGAGACACAGGATACCGGCTACGACGATATAGACCTGACTCTCACTCCCTACCCACAGAAATTGGGAACCCGTCACCCGCTCTCTATCGTACGCAACGAAATCATCGACATCTTTGCGCGACTGGGCTTTACCATTGCCGAAGGTCCCGAAATAGAAGACGACTGGCATGTGTTCTCGGCACTCAACTTTGCCGAAGACCACCCTGCACGCGACATGCAAGATACCTTTTTCGTGGAATCGCACCCCGACATCATACTGCGCACACATACCTCGTCGGTACAAACCCGTACCATGGAACGGTCGCAACCGCCCATCCGCATCATCTGCCCGGGACGTGTCTATCGCAACGAAGCTATCAGCTACCGCGCACACTGCTTCTTTCATCAGGTAGAAGCACTCTACGTGGACAAAGATGTATCGTTTGCCGACCTGAAGCAAGTGCTGCTGCTCTTTGCCAAAGAGATGTTCGGCGAAAACACCTTAATACGCCTGCGCCCGTCGTACTTCCCCTTTACCGAACCCAGTGCCGAAATGGACATCAGTTGCCACATCTGCGGCGGCAAAGGCTGTCCCTTCTGCAAACATACCGGTTGGGTGGAAATATTGGGCTGCGGTATGGTTGACCCCAACGTACTCGAAAACTGCGGCATAGATAGTCGCACATACAGCGGCTACGCATTGGGAATGGGCATCGAACGCATCACCAACCTGAAATATCAGGTGAAAGACCTCCGTCTCTTCTCGGAGAACGACACACGCTTCCTCAAGGAGTTCGAGAGTGCGAATTGAGGATGAGAGGTTATGAGTTTATGAGTTTGTGAGTGTTTAAGTGTTTAAGTATGCACACTCATAAACTCATAAATTAAAGAACTAAGAACTAAAGACTAAATTACAACCACCATGTTTCTCAGAGATCGTTATGCTCACATCCTGGCATGGTTCAAAGCGAACCATCCCATGCCCAAAACCGAGCTACACTACGAAAACCCGTTTCAGCTACTGATAGCCGTTATTCTTTCGGCACAGTGCACCGACAAGCGGGTGAACCTGATTACTCCCCCACTCTTTCGCGACTATCCCACTCCTAAAGCATTGGCGGAGTCGACACCCGAAGTGATTTTCGAATACATCAGCAGCATATCGTACCCCAACAACAAAGCCAAGCACTTGGTGGGCATGGCAAAAATGTTAGTCGCAGATTTCCACAGCAGAGTACCCTCCACCCTCGAAGAACTAACGAAACTGCCCGGCGTGGGGCGCAAGACGGCAAACGTCATTCAGTCGGTGGTATATAACAAAGCGACCATGGCAGTAGATACACACGTCTTTCGCGTCAGCCACCGACTGGGCTTGGTAACAGACAAAAGCAACACCCCGTATCGCGTAGAAAGAGAGTTGACGAAACGCATTCCCAAAAAAGATATTCCCCAAGCCCACCACTGGCTGATTCTCCACGGACGCTACGTCTGCAAAGCACGCACCCCCCATTGCGAGGAGTGCGGACTGCGAGAGTACTGCAAATACTACACCTCTATCTTATCTAAGATGCCGCCCAAATAGGCGAGCGCAATGCCGTAGTTGGTCATGGGCACTTGCTGACGTTTCGCCTGCTCGATACGACTCAACACATACTTGCGGTTGAACATACAAGCCCCGCACTGAATAACAAGACTGTACGGTGTCAGGTCGGCGGGAAAATCGTTGCCCGCCACTACATCAATCTGTAAAGCTTCGCCCACACGCGTACGCAACATACGGGGCAACTTCACCCGACCGATGTCTTCCGTCAGCGGAGCATGCGTACAAGCTTCGGCAATCAACACGCGCGACTGCGGTGTAAGGTCGCCGATGGCTGAAGCACTCTCCGTGTAATAACCGATGTCGCCTTTGTAGCCCGCAAAGAGTACCGAAAACGACGTGAGCTTGCTCTCTGCCGGCTTCAGCGCATACACCGTGTTAAACACTTGCGAGTCGGTAATGATAAGTCGGGGCGGAGCGGCAAGCGCGTGCAACGTCTCCGTCAGTTTGTCGGTAGTACAACTCATCACCAAACACTTCTTGTCGAGCAGTTCGCGAAGCGTTTGCACTTGCGGCAATATCAATCGTCCCTTGGGAGCCTGAATATCTTGCGGCATCACCAACAGCACTACATCACCTTCGTTCGCCAAAGCTCCGGTAATGGTTTGCTCGCCGTAGTCGGCAGGCAGTTTGGCGAGCACGGCTTGCTTAATGGCATCTATACCCGTCCGTTCTTTGGCGCTGACGGGCAAAGGTGCTTCGCCGCACAGTGCCTCAATGCGCTGCATCGTCGCATCAACCTCCGTGCGTACATCCGTCTTGTTGAGAACCGGCACAACAGGAATGCCACGCGCCTCCAAACGCTCCTTCCACAGGCGGTCGGTCTCGTCGCCCTCGCACAACAATAGAGCCACGTCG
This sequence comes from Mediterranea sp. (in: CFB group bacteria), assembly GCA_031262385.1. Classification (GTDB taxonomy): domain Bacteria; phylum Bacteroidota; class Bacteroidia; order Bacteroidales; family Bacteroidaceae; genus Bacteroides. Next base: position 4,808 of record JAISHU010000008.1, on the reverse strand, counting down.
GTGCGCTCCACCATTTGTAACGTACGTTGCACACGCATCTCGCCCAGTTCGCCTTCGTCGTCGAAGCCCGGCGTATCGATAAACAGACAAGCTCCCAGCGGATAAACTTCCATGGACTTGAGTACCGGGTCGGTAGTGGTGCCCGGTGTAGACGAAACCAACGCCGTATCTTGTCCGGTAATGGCATTGATAAGTGACGATTTTCCGCTGTTGCGCCGCCCGAAAAGAGCAATGTGCAAACGGTTAGAACGAGGAGTGGTATGCATTGGGTTTTAAATTTTGAGATTATAAGTTTTGGAGTGCGAAAGTAATGCTTTTCGGCGAAAGATACTAATAATGTGCTCATGAGGCAGTGCACGGAAAGGAATCCGAGTGACCTACATCCAACTACTCTATCTTGTTAAAAATACAAAAACAATAGTACTTTGCTTTGCATAGTACTTAAACATAGCATACATTTGTGCCGTACAAGGTAATTCTATAAATCAAATAAATATGAATGTAGATAACGTAAAGTCACAAATGCGCAAGGGTATGTTGGAATACTGCATACTGCTGTTGCTGCACAAAGAATCCGCCTATGCCTCCGACATTATCGGCAGGCTCAAAGAGGCACGGCTCATTGTGGTGGAAGGTACGCTCTACCCGCTACTGACACGGCTCAAGAACGATAGCCTGCTAAGCTACGAGTGGGTAGAATCTACCCAAGGTCCCCCACGCAAATACTATCGACTCACCTCTCAAGGCGAAAGCTTTCTGGGTGAACTGGAACTCTCGTGGAACGAACTAAACGAAACGGTAAATCATCTAAAAACAGCTTAAAATGAAAAAGACACTGACTGTGAACTTAGGAGGCATCGTCTACAACATCGATGAAGATGCCTATCGTCTGTTGGACAACTATTTGAACAACTTGAAGCAACATTTCGGCAAACAGTCCGACAGCGATGAAATAGTAAACGACATCGAACAACGCATCTCCGAACTCTTCGGCGAAAAGCTATCGGAAAACGTGCAGGTTATCACCATTGTCTACGTTGAGGAAGTCATTGCACGCATCGGTAGTCCCGAAGAAATGGAAAGCTATAGCGAATCCGATGATGCGCCCCATACCGACGACTCAAAAAAAACCTACTCGTACCGCCGTTACTACCGCAATCCCGACGACAAGATTTTGGGTGGTGTAATCAGCGGACTTGCCGCCTACCTCAACTGCGACGCTACGGCACTCCGCCTGCTGGTGTTCGTCTTCATGATTCTGGGCGTAGGCATACTCATACCTATTTACTTAGTGGTATGGGTGATAGTACCCGAAGCCCACACTGCCACCGAGAAACTGAATATGCACGGCATAAACGTTACGCTGGAAAACATAGGCAAAACGGTAACCGACAGCTTCGAACGGGCTGCCGAAGGAGTAAACAACTTTATGAGGTCGGACAAACCCCGCACGTTTGTGCAAAGAATGGGCGATGCACTTGCCACACTGATAGGTTTTGTTTTGAAACTATGTCTGATTATATTAGCCTTGGTATTCAGTCCCATACTGGTAATAATGGCGTTTATGTTCGTCGCTTTGATTATCAATGCCATTGCCATGACGGTTGGCGGAACCATCGGCTTAGCCGCTGCAATGCCGCAATATACCGTACTAATGCCCGATTCGCCGTTTATGGGAATACTAATGTACACCTTGGGATTGCTCATGGTGGGCATACCGCTGGTAAGTACTCTGTTTGTGGTGTTACGCTTCATCTTTAAATGGAAACCCATGGCATCGGGACTGAAAAACACATTGATAATTTTGTGGGTTGTAAGCTTTGTAGGCTTCATCGTAAGTTTGATAATTACAGGTATCACACTTCCCGAGTTATTTATGTGGATGGATTAATTATCATTCCGAAGAAATTGCGTTCCTTTGCACCCAAATTAATTACCATTTATTTCAAAACCTTATAAAATAAACTTATTATGTACGGTAAAATGAAAGAAAACCTTCTCGCTACGCTTGCCGAAATCAAGGCAGACGGCTTGTACAAAGAAGAGCGCATCCTTGAGGGTGAGCAGCAAGCGGTTATTAGTGTGCAAGGAAAAGATGTTCTGAACTTTTGTGCCAACAACTATCTGGGATTGTCCAACAATCCGCGGCTCGTTAAAGCTGCTTCGGAAATGATGCAACGCCGTGGCTACGGCATGTCGTCGGTACGCTTTATCTGCGGTACGCAAGACATCCACAAAGAGTTGGAAGCTGCCATTTCGGACTACTTCAAGACCGAAGACACCATTCTCTATGCAGCCTGCTTCGATGCCAACGGCGGCGTATTCGAACCACTCTTTACCGAAGAAGACGCTATCATTTCGGATTCGCTGAACCATGCCTCTATCATCGACGGCGTGCGCTTGTGCAAAGCCAAACGCTACCGTTATGCCAATGCCAACATGGATGAACTCGAAAAATGCCTGCAAGAGGCACAGGCACAACGTTTCCGCATTGTGGTGACCGACGGCGTGTTCTCTATGGACGGCAATGTGGCTCCCATGGATAAGATTTGTGACCTTGCCGAGAAGTACGACGCACTGGTAATGGTAGACGAATCGCATTCGGCAGGCGTGGTAGGTGCCACCGGACACGGCGTAAGCGAACTCTACAATACCTACGGACGCGTAGATATCTACACCGGTACGCTGGGCAAAGCTTTCGGCGGTGCCATGGGTGGCTTTACCACCGGACGCAAAGAGATTATTGACCTGCTGCGCCAACGCAGTCGCCCCTATCTCTTCTCCAATTCGGTAGCTCCCGCCGTGGTAGGTGCCAGCATCGAAGTGTTCAAAATGCTTGGCGAAAGCAACGCACTACACGACAAGTTGGTAGGAAACGTTACCTACTTCCGCGATAAGATGACCGCTGCCGGCTTCGACATCAAACCCACGCAAAGCGCCATTTGTGCCGTGATGCTGTACGATGCCAAACTTTCGCAAGAGTTTGCCGCACGCATGCAGGAAGAAGGTATCTTCGTTACCGGCTTCTACTATCCCGTAGTACCGAAAGGCGAAGCACGCATCCGCGTACAACTTTCGGCAGGTCACGAAAAAGAACACCTCGATAAGTGCATCGCTGCCTTTATCAAAGTGGGCAAGGAACTGGGAGTGCTGAAATAAGCGCGTCTTTATCCTATATAAACACGGAGGTTACCGGACTTATGGTAACCTCCGTGTTTCACACCATACAAAGTCAACTACATTTTCTCAACTCTCTCTTAGTATCGTTTCACTTATGACTCCTCCTCAACAACAATTCTACGACTCACTGGAAGACGAAGAAAAACTGATTATCAATGTCGCGCTTTTTATTGCCGGCAACGTAACATCGAGAGCAATCAGCCAACATATAACGCCTTTCAGCAAGAAATATATTTCGGACGCCAAAATTAAGAAAGCGCTGGCAGCAGCAGCCAAAGCGGGCTTTTTTGTACAAACTCTCTTCTATAGAGAAGAGTATTGTGCCAAGACAGACGTTCTGATAGCATATTTTCCAAAGCTGGAACGATACAAAGCAATCAAAGCGAACTTAAAACCTGACCCCATGCGGTTTTGGTACGACAAAGCCTCTGATTTTGCAGAACAACTACGCGATATGCTATACGCTTTGCTCTTTCAACAAAAAGAGTATCCGGATGCAGAGAATGAATTTTGCTATAAATATGATGAGGACAATGTGCTGCGTGTTTATTTTCAAATAGTAAATAACACCGACTATGCCTCCGTTATTCGGTATATAAATACTGATATGCTGGAATATATATGTGGCATCCGCGTCATTAGAAGTCTCGAAGATTTAGAATCACCGACTGTAATCGAACAGCAAATCAATTATTTCCGGGAACTCTGCAAGAGCAGCACAACGTTTGAGAATGAAAGAGTCATATTGAAGTACATACAAAACATCCGCAAAGGCATCTTCCACCAGAACATCGAATTAGAAGGAATTAATCTCTGCGACCCCCTATTTCTTGACATGGCACTGCGTAGCGAACCGCTGAAGGCAGTTAAGCTGGCAGAACAGAACCTCAAAGTACTGAAAAAAACAGGTCCCAACAACTTCCCCTTCTATGTGTCAAACACAGATGTGTACTACTATATACTCACACTGTTGCAAACAGATTCCAAGACATACATACCCATCCTTGATAGGGTGATAAAGTGGAAAAACAAGTATGCCGACAAAGAAATAGCACTCCCTTTTCAAGCGCAATTTTACGCCATCATCAGTGACGTGGCTTTACAGGATAAGACACAGAACAATAGCTACATCGCCGAAATTCCCAAGAGCATTACCGATGGCAGCAGACCTATTATGCTACGTTTGTACAACACACTGATATATTATGTGTTGGGCAAATCGCTCGGCAATAACCAGTACGACACCTTAACAAAACTGATGCAACGCACCCTCGAAGGTGAAGACTACCTGGCGGCATACGAACTGGCGTACGTAATGCATCAATGGTATAACAATGCCGACACCAAAAAAAGGCTTAACGACCTCAGTGCACAGTTTGACTTTACCCCTATGATATCGCGTATCAACATCGTATCGGAATGGGAAAAAACACTCAACCTGCTACTTAGCATGGAAAAAGGTACCAAGCAGAAAGCTGTTACCAACGAAAAGAACAAACGGGTGGCGTATGCATTAAACCCGAATAATTTAACACTGCAACCCGTACTGCAATCCAAACAAGCTAAAGGGTGGTCGAACGGACGAAACATCGCTCTGCCGACTTTTATTAAAGGTGACGTGGAAGGAA
>JAISHU010000139.1 GCA_031262385.1 Mediterranea sp. (in: CFB group bacteria) | reverse complement strand
TGTCGAAATAGTTTTAAGATGTTTGTAGCAACTATAGTTCCTCGTTATACAATTGAGTTATCATTGATGCAAATTCTCCTTTGAAAAAGTCTATCACTTCATCTACGGAAAACTCTTTTCCAAAGCTGTTTATCTGCAAGATGCGAGCTATTCTTCTGTTCACCAGATTACGCTCGTTCAGATTGAAGAGTTCGATAGTTTTCTCTCCCTTTCTGCATTTGTTCTTAGCGTTGACTATACCGGTGTAAGTAAACTCCAAGTAATCCGATGGATTCTCTTCTACCGGGTTAATCAAATCATCGTAATCGCCCTTGGCGATGTACTTATCCTTATACTTTGCTCCGTACCCCTCCGCATTAGTAGCCACCATCAGATTGCAGTAATCGAATGTCAACTTTGAAAATAGATTGCGCGTTCTGTAATGGTCGATGTGGCAATTATCATTCACAATCCGCACCTCCGTATAAGCACAACAGCCGTTCTGTTCGGCCAGGATATGTTGACGCAATTTTGGTCGTATCGGTGCTATATCTTCCCAATCGCGAGGCTTGTTCTTCTTGACAAAGTCCGAAAAGAACGCCGGCGTTTCTCCCTTATTTATCTGCTTCATGCTGCTTCCTCCTCCGCGCTATCTCCATCCGCAGTAATGATAGATAAGGGTCGGAACCCAAAGTGGTTTCTACTATTTGGAACATTTCTTTAAACTTTGGTGTATCATACTCACCGTTGTTTATCATCCCACGCAGTTCCGAAAGCTCGCGTTCCATTTCGGGCACTCTGTTGTACGGCACCTGCTGTATTTCGTTCAACACTTTCTCTACCGTCCATCCGTAAGGGCCTTCACTACATTCCACGGCTTTAATTTTCCCTTCGTCATCGCGCACCAGCAACCGCAGCTCTTCTTGCTTTGCCGATGCAATGATATGCGGAGAATGAGTAGCCAATATGAACTGGCAGTTCGTCTTCTCGGCACAACGGCGAATGATGGGCAGCAGCTGTATCTGCCACGAAGGGTGCAACGACTCTTCCGGCTCGTCCATAAGAACGATTTTATCGCGGATATCGCCGGTGAAGAGCGGAAAGATTTTCCCCATGATTTGCTTTTCGCCCGACGACAGGGCTTCCATACCGAAAGTATCACCACTGTCATTACTAAACAAAAGCTTACGGTTTCTGTCTATGCCGGTAAAATGAATGTGCAAATCCAGCTTACCAAAAATATCATCCATTATGCTTTGTATGTTACGGTAAGCTTCGGCACTGGTTCTATCGTCCTCAAAAACAAGCTTATCCAGATAGGTTAGTACATAGCTTTCGAGTTGCGTCAAACTCATTTCGGCTGCGGGAAGGAAAAGTATGCCATCAAACTTATATTTCAAGCTAGCCTGCAAAGGAGTATGATGAGCGATGAAGTCATCTTTTATTGCATCATCATAAAACGTCATTGTCCTTCCGTCAACCAACTCTTGGCTCGCAATAATCTCTTTGAGCAACGTAGTCTTCCCCATTCCGTTTACCCCCGCAAGCACAATAATATCTTGCGGTAGAAAAGGGGATGTCGTTTTACAAAAGTCTATGTCGAAATCTTGAAAGACCTTGTACGAATCTATGTGGATATGCTTTAGTTTCATGATATATTCTTATTTATCGTTTACTCTTTCACCTCCACCCGCAGGTTCAGTTCATCGAGTTGCGAGTCATCCAATTCGGAGGGAGCATCAAGCATGACATCGCGTCCGCTGTTGTTTTTAGGGAAGGCGATGCAGTCGCGTATGCTGTCAAGTCCGGCAAAGAGCGACACCCAGCGGTCGAGTCCGTAAGCCAAACCGCCGTGAGGAGGTGCACCGTATTTAAAGGCATTCATCAGGAAGCCGAATTGTTGCTGTGCTTTTTCGGGGGTGAAGCCCAGTATCTCGAACATTCGGGCTTGCAACTGCGGGTCGTGAATACGTATGGAGCCGCCACCCACTTCCACACCGTTGATTACCATGTCGTAGGCATCGGCACGCACGGCGGCGGGGTCGCTGTCGAGCAGAGCAATGTCTTCGTCTTTGGGGTGAGTAAAGGGGTGATGCATTGCCATTAATCGACCTTCGGTTTCGCTCCATTCAAACATGGGGAAATCGACTACCCACAGGCAAACGAAGTTGTTTTTGTCGCGCAAGCCCAATCGGTTACCCATCTCCAAACGAAGTTCGCACAGTTGTTTGCGGGTTTTCATTACGTCGTCGCCGCTAAGTATCAGGATGAGGTCGCCGGGAGCAGCGTCGAAAGCATGTTTCATCTGCTGCAACACCTCTTGGGTATAGAATTTATCTACGCTCGACTTCACCGTGCCGTCGGCTTCTACGCGGGCATACACCATACCTTTGGCACCTATCTGCGGACGCTTTACGTAGTCGGTAAGGGCATCAAGTTGTTTGCGTGTGTAGTCCGCCGCACCTTTGGCGCAGATACCGCCGATGTAGGCAGCATCGTCGAACACCGAAAATCCATAGCCTTTGAGTACATCCATCAGCTCGACAAACTTCATGTCGAAACGCAGGTCGGGCTTGTCGCTGCCGTAGTATTTCATTGCATCCGCCCACGACATACGCATAAAGGGTTCGGTGAGTTCGATACCGCGTACGTTTTTAAAGAGATACTTGGTCATGCCTTCAAAGAGGTTGATGATGTCGTCTTGCTCTACGAACGACATTTCGCAGTCAATCTGCGTAAATTCGGGCTGACGGTCGGCGCGCAGGTCTTCGTCGCGGAAGCACTTGGCTATCTGGAAGTAGCGGTCGAAACCTGACACCATGAGCAACTGTTTGAGGGTTTGCGGACTCTGCGGCAAGGCATAAAACTGCCCGGGATTCATGCGCGAAGGCACCACAAAGTCGCGTGCACCTTCGGGGGTAGAACCTACCAGCACGGGGGTTTCCACTTCGATGAAACCTTGTTGGTCTAAGTAGCGGCGCACCTCAATGGTGAGTTTGTGTCGCAGTTCCATATTCTTGCGTACGGCGTTACGGCGCAAGTCCAGATAGCGGTACTTCATACGGATGTCGTCGCCGCCGTCTGTATTATCTTCTATGGTAAAGGGCGGTGTCAGGGCGGCATTGAGTACGTTCAACTGCGAGGCTATGATTTCAATATCTCCGGTAGGAAGGTTGCCATTTTTGTTGAATCGTTCGTTGACGGTACCTTGTACCTGAACGACAAATTCGCGTCCCAAGCGGTTGGCGCTTTCGCATAGTTCGGCGTTGGTATCTTCGTTAAAAACCAGTTGGGTGATGCCGTAGCGGTCGCGGAGGTCAACAAATGTCATGCCCCCCATTTTGCGGGTACGTTGCACCCAGCCCGCCAATGTTACTTGTTTATTAACGTCGGAGATACGCAGTTCTCCGCAAGTGTGTGTTCTAAACATTTTCTACGTTATTTTTGTAAGTTTCTTAATTTGTTCTCTTCCTTTCTTGAGTATCACCTTATTTTTATGGGCGAAGTCTTCCACCAGCATCTCGTTGATTTGTTTCAATCCGTTGATGTAGTCTTGCGCCCGTTGCAGCACGTTGGCGGGGCGTCGAACTCGGTCGTCGGGCGGCACAATCACCTGCAATGCGTTGTGATAGACCTTTACGCTGATCTCTTTACCCATCATCACGGGGTCGCCGTCGTAATGTGCCACACCTTCTTTGGCGCGACGGATGTGCAGCGAACTACATCTAAATGTTTTGATGCGGCTGTTTTGGTCGATGGTTTTGTTGAACAACTGGAAGGCGAGTGACGGCACATCGAGCACCGTAAAGGGTTCCAGTATGGTGACATCCAACAGTCCGTCGGTAAGTTCGGCTTGGGGGGTGATGTAGGCATTGTTGCCGTATTGCGAAGCGTTACCGCAGGCTATCAGAAAGGCTTTATACTTTTGCGTGCCGTCTTCGGTTTCTACTTCGTAGGTTTCGGGCTGATATTTCAGACTTTCCAGCAAGGTTTTTTCCAGATAAGTAAGCGGTCCTCTCCTACCCGCTTCGGCGAACTTCAGGCTGACAAACGCATCGAAGCCTACACCGCAGGTGCAGAAGAACGGTAGATCGTTTATTTTACCATAATCCATCGCATCCATACGTCCGCCATATATCACATCAAGTGCTTTCCTTACGTCCATGGGGATTTGCAGATGACGCGCCAATCCGTTGCCCGAGCCGCAGGGCAGGATGCCCAGTGCCGTTTCGGTGCGCACCAGCGAGCGGGCTATCTCGTTGATAGTACCGTCGCCTCCCACTGCCACTACAACGGCAACACCTTCGTCTACTTTTCGGGCGGCTATCTCGGTGGCATGACCGGCATATTCGGTAAACACAATCTCTTGCGTAAACCGTTGGTCGGCTTGTTTCTCTTTGAGGCACTGCAATATCTGCTCTTTGCTATGTGCTCCCGACTTGGGATTGATAACGAATGTTATTTTCTTCTTTTCTTCGCCCATGCACGGATAAATCTGACGTTTCTGACCGACAAAAGTAATACAAATAGTCGTATATTTCACTATGGGAATCAAGACATTTCAAATAAAGGGGATGCAATAGTGCCTAATTCTCCTCCAAGGAAGGGAAGAATTAAGAAGCTGTTTTGATTTTATTGAAATAGATTTTTATTACGGCACACCGGCAAAACCTGTGTTTGATATTGTGTCATAAATGAGCAGCCTATCCTATTGTTTTGCCTCAAAAGATATACCCTGAAGGTAAAAAACTCATTAGCAGATTAACATATTGACATATTGACACAATATTATCTATTTACACATCACAATGTCGCAATATTACGCTTTATACTAACTCGCACTTTGAAGAAAACGTGCCTTTAAACCGCACGCTATGCATTATTCCCCGCTACTTAACGAACCAACTCGGCGAAAACAACGAATTAACTCCGCGGAAACAACGAATCATCCGCACGGAAATAACAAACTGTCGACGCGAAAACAATGAATCAACTGCCGGCTTAGCAAATTATCCCGGCAAGTTAGTCTGTATATCCCGGCAGATTGTTGTATTATCCCGGCAAGTTCTCGCGATAACTTGCCGGGATAATTTCATAAAGTTCTTTTTGGGGCTGTTTTTTTGCGCTGAAGGCGCTTTTTGTTTTTTGACATAATTTCCTTATATCTTTCTGTGAGTATGCGCATTAAGGTACTATTTTTACATAGTTTAACGCGCTATACTCGCACGAAAGTCACCGAGCCGTACTTCAGTCCGAAATACGCCCGTTTTTCGAGGGTTCGTTTGACGTTTTGACACTTTGATAAGGATGCGTCGCCGCAGCCGAGGAGTTTTGACCCCGGTAACAGTATTCTACTCATTCATAAGCTGTTTGTATCCGGATACAACTTACTGTTTCTCTGCGTATTTTTTCTTTTCGCGTCTGCTCATCTCCTTGGTGACAAGGTCTGTGGGACGGGGTTCCACCATGTAAGTACGTCCTGTTTCGGGGACGGCTTCGTTGCCTGCTCCCAAGTAGAAAAGAGGGATATAGGTGTGATCGTCCTCCCATTCGTAACACAACACCATAAACTGGAAAAAAGAGCCGTTCTCGTAGTTCTCGGCGCCGGCTATACCAATGGGTTGTCCCGCTACAACATTATCACCGGGATCTACAAAGATGCCGTTGTTTTGAAACAGGCGATAGCGTCCGAAAGTGCCGTCTTTATGGAACACTTCGATGTAGTTCTCGTTGGCGTCGTACTGCTTGCCTGCGGTAGTCGAAGCTCCTCCGTCGCGTGTGTCGGTTACCAGTCCGCCGCGTGCCGCATAGATGGTATCACCCGACGTGGTGGTAAAACTTATCCCTATGGCGCGTGCCTGCTCCTTCTTTACCGGGTCGTTAGAGAGGAAATCATCTAAGCTGATATTCTGTCGTATGCGCGTCTGCTTCCCCGGTGCCAACGGCAACAGATAGACATAACTGCGGTCGCCTTTCTTATGGATGTCACCTTTGCGCCACGAGTAGCTATAACGAAATTCTATATCCGAACCGCTACGGGTGGGACGCAAAGCAGTGAGGCGATTGTTGCCGTAGTGTACGGTACGAATGATGGTGCCCGGGGACGAAGCGCCTTTCAACTCCGTAAATTTCAGAGTTACCGTGTAGGGAGCATACGAATTACTGGATGCGGTAAAGGTATAACCGCCGCCGGTATCACGTTCGTAGTTCACATCAATGTGAACGTCGGTCTGTGCCGATAGCGGAACGGCTATCAACGACCATGTTAGTGTGTGGATAAATAATTGTGATTTCATAAGGCTAAATGTTTTAATGATAAAGGTTCAGTATTTCGTCTGTAAAGTTAAGTATTTTCTTCGTAAAGTTAAGTATTTTCTTCTTCGTTTATCCAAGTAAGCACAAATTCCTCGAAGATGCGGTAGTACACCGTATATTGCCGCTGTTGCGGTGTTCGGTATTCGCGAGCAGCAAAAGTTCCACTTGCGGAGGGTTCGAAAGGCATGATTCGAAGGTGTTCGCGGAAGTCCACTTCGGGAGTATTCAGGCTTTTAAACAAGGTTTCTTTTGCCGACCAGTGCAGCAGTAACGACCATGTATCGGTGCCGCAATAGGATGGAACGGACTCGTCGGGGCGCATAAATTTGTGCGCCACCCGGTGCACCCGTTCTCCGTACTGCTCAATGTCAATACTTACGTTGCCGCGAGGCGCACCCACGATAACAGCGACATAGCCACCGGTGTGCGAAATGCCGATAGTGTGTGTGTGGTCAGACAGATAGGGTTTACCGCCGGAGAGATAGGCTATGGTTTTCTCCTCGCCCAGCAAAGTGTAGAGCAACATACGCACCGCCAACCACTCTTGTCGGCGGTGAAGGGCACCGAAACGCAAGATGTCGGTACGGTAGGGAGCGTCGTGGGGAAGCAGTGCAAGCAGTTCGTCGATGGTCTCTTCGGTTTTCCATATACCCCACATGCCGAAAGGCTCGGTATGTCGCAAGAAGAGGGGCATAAGGCTACGAGGTTACAGGTTCGACAGTGAATTTCACTTTCAAGATGCGTCGTTTATCCATCTCCAACACTTCGAAACAGTACGACCGGTAAGTAACCCGTTCGTGCAGTGCGGGAAACTCACCCTTTAGTTCGAGCAACAGTCCGGCAAGAGTGTCGGCATCACCTGCCACTCCGTCGAATACACCCTCTTCTATCTTGGTGATTTTATAGAAGTCAGTGAGTTGCGTTTTGGCTTCGAACACCCATGTGTGGTCGTCCATCACTACATAGGTATGCTCTTCGTCGTCGTATTCGTCGTGTATTTCACCCACAATCTCCTCCAGAATATCTTCCATGGTAACCATGCCCGAAGTGCCGCCGAACTCATCGACCACAATGGCAATATGCACCTTGTTAGACTGGAACTCGCGCAGCAGATCGTCTATCATCTTGGTTTCGGGTACGAAATAGGCGGGACGTATCAGCGATTGCCAACGGAAATTGTCGCCTTTGTTGAGGTGTGGAATAAGGTCTTTGATATACAAGATACCTTTTATATTGTCTTGTGTGTCCAGATAGATGGGGATGCGCGAATAGGTGTTTTCCACTACGCACTTCAACACATCTTTGAACGAAGTGTGAAGGTCTAAGTCTACCATATCCAGTCGCGAAGTCATCACCTCCTTCGCCGTTTCGCCACCAAAGCGGATGATGCCTTCGAGGATGTTGTTCTCCTCCGAAAGTTCGTTTTTGTCGGTCAGCTCTAAAGCGTGCGACAGTTCGTCCACCGAGATGTTATGCATCTTGCGAGCAAAACGTTTGTTCAGAAACGAGGTGGAGCGCACCAGCATGGACGAGAACGGATAGAACACAGTACGGAAAAGCGAGATGCCCGGTGCGGAGAAGCGACAGAAAGCCAGAACCTTCTGTGCCGAATAGAGTTTGGGCATTATTTCGCCGAAAAGCAATAACAAGAAGGTAAGGACAACAGAAAGTACGACAAACTCGGCTACAGGCGAGTGAAATTCGAACACCGACATAAAAAAGAGGTTGCACAGCGTGATGACCGCCACATTCACGAAGTTGTTGGTGATAAGTATGGTAGCGAGCAGGCGTTCGCTGTCGTCGAGCAGCTTGCGGATTTTTATGTCGGCAGGATTTTTATCTTCCTCAATCTCATTAAGGTCGGAAGGCGACAGCGAGAAGAAGGCTATTTCGGAAGCAGAAGTGAAGCCCGAAAGCATCAGCAGAAGTCCCGCCAGAACGAGGGCTATAACGGCGGAAATCGTGGGAGGGTTAACGGATATGCCGCTAAATAATTCGTTTAGTCGGCATAAATAAGTGTCAGGATCCAAAGGGTTGTATTTTAGTTAAACAATCAGAATGGTAAATCGGTGCGGTCGGCATCGGCGGATGGTTCGCCCGACGGGGTAGAAGGGGGTTGCGACACTGTTCCACCACCGACCGAGGCTGCTTTGGGAGAGAGCATCTCCATGATATCGATAAATATCTCGGTGACGTATCGTTTCACTCCACCCTGATCGTCGTACGAACGGGTGCGGATTTTACCTTCCACGTAGAGCTTATCGCCTTTGTGAACATATTTTTCGGCTATTTCGGCAAGACGACCGCGCAGCACCAGATTGTGCCATTCGGTGCGTTCGGGCACTTGCGTACCGTTGGGCAACGTATATCCTTTGTCTGTTGTAGCAAGCGGAAAGGTAGCAACGGCATTACCGGGCGAATAGTATCTCACTTCGGGGTCACGTCCTACATTGCCCACAAGAATTACTTTGTTTATTGACATATTTTTATTAGTTATTTCAAATATATTTGTGCCAAAAGTAGAAAGAATAATTTGTTATTAGCGCATAAACTCCTGTTTTTTTCGCAACAGGCAACTGAGCTTCCACTTCAAAGCGAGTATAGGTTGCACAATATCGAACAGGGGAAGTGTAAAATAATAACGTCTTTCGTCGCCTAATGTTTTCGCCGTAAGGTTGATAACCGCCAGTTGCACAGCATAACGCACCACAAACAGCGATACTGCCAATCCCGCCACTATCCATTGCCGAGAAAGCACGGCAAGCACGACAACAGCTATCCAAGCGACATAAAACAACAAACGGGTAATGGTTTCCAACCCCAAGAAAGAGCGTTGCCATCCTTTGTACAAACGGGCGGTGGAGATGTAGCCTATGCGCTCTTCACGCCAATCTTTTTCGCGTTCCACGGGCATCATGCGGGTGGCGGAGCGAGCATCGGTTTCTACGCGGGTATTGCCGGCACGAGCGGTTTCGTTAACAAACAGGTCGTCATCGCCTCGCTTCAAGTGGAGGTGCGACGAGAATCCTTTCTGCTTAAAGAACAACTCTTTGCGGTATGCCATGTTACGTCCGATACCCATATAGGGTGCCCCTACCAAGGCACAACCCAAGTAGCGGAGGGAGAAAAACAGATTATCGAAGGCTATCTTCCGGTGCAACCACCCTTTGTGGGGTTCGTAACCGCTATATCCCAACACAATATCGGTACGCGAAGTGAAGTTGCGCGCCATTAGCCTGAGCCATTGGTCGCTTGCGGGACGGCAATTGGCTTCGGTAAACACCAGCCAGTCGTACTTACTGGCTTTGACTGCCAGCGTAACGGCGAGTTTCTTTCGGCTGACATAACGCGAGGAGTCGGGCACAAAGCTGTGATACAAGTGAGGGTATCGGTCGGCAAGCAATGTCAGGCAAGCTTCGCTTTCGTCGGTATTGCCATCGTTAATAACAATCACCTCAAAGTTGGGATAGTCTTGTTCCAGCACTGCCGTGAGATTACGTCGCAGGTGTTCTGCCTCGTCGCGGGCACAGATTACGACAGACAACGGGGGATACTCTTTGTTGAAGTTTACCCGTTCGTTCTTTACCGCACGGTTGCGGAAGATAATACGGGCATAAAGCAGCAGATAGTAGAGTAATTGAATCACGAACAGTGCACCTGCCGCCATCAACAGCCATGCTTCCAATGTATTCCAACGGAGTATAAAAGTTTCCATGCGTTTTAGTTTAAGTTCTTAACTTATCAGTTCTTAAGTTGTATCTCACTCTTTTCTACCAAGATGCCGATGTCATTGATGCCAAACAGGCGGTCGTCTGTCGACAGCAGGCGGGTGATGCTGAAGCGATAGGTACCCTTTCGGTCGAAACGATAGGTCAGTTCCTTAGAGCTTACCTCGTACAATCCACCCAAACCGTTACCTATCCACACACCTTTGGCATCGGTCAACTGTAACAGCAGAGTGTCGGTGCGGAGCGTGTTTCGCACGCTGTCGGTACAACCAAGCAACAACGGCAGGTTCCGGTACGGATAATCGGTACGATAACGCACTTCTACCCACACGTGATAATCCGCGACCGAATCGGGCACAGCGACCTCGTAAGTCAGTGTGTCGGTACGCATCCATCCTTTTGTGGGCACCGGGCGATAAACGTGGTACACCGTTTCAGAGCGATAACAGCCCGCGAGCAATGCGGCACACAGCAATGTCAGCCAAGCATTAGCCGTTGTTCTTCTCATTGCGAGGTGGTTTTTTGGGGCCTCGCCACTTATTGTTCGGACGATTGTTGCCTCCTCCTTGCCGGTTGCCGGCTGCTTGTTGCGGATTATTTCCTCCCGCGGGTGCTGCTTCGGCATTAGCGGGACGGTTTTTGTTCTTCTTCTTTTTCCGTTTGCTGTGGTCAAAACGCGTCAGACTCTCTTGTTCCACCAAATCGACGGGTTTGGGAGGTGCCGTACGACGTACCTCTTCGTTCAAGGCATCGGGTTTGATGCCTCGTTTATTCAGTGAAATGACTTCGAATGCCCTCCTGCCACCGATGGTGACCAAGTTAGCGGGTACATTTTTATCGGTAGAGTAGGTAATCTGATTGGTAAGAATGTCCGCTTTAAAGAAGTAGAAGGTGCCATCTTTAGTCTCCAGTTCCACCTCTTTGGCAGGCAATCGTTTCTGTGCTTCCACGTAGCAGTCAATCTCGTAGTTGAGGCAGCACTTCAGTTTGGCACATTGTCCTGCCAGTTTTTGAGGGTTCAGTGAGATATCCTGATAGCGTGCGGCACTGGTAGATACCGAGATAAACGAGGTCATCCACGTGGCGCAACACAGTTCGCGTCCGCAGGGTCCGATGCCACCGATGCGTCCTGCCTCTTGGCGTGCCCCGATTTGTTTCATTTCGATGCGTACGTGAAAAGCGTCGGCAAGCACCTTAATGAGTTGGCGGAAATCCACGCGGTCGTCGGCAATATAGTAGAAGATAGCTTTGTTGCCGTCGCCCTGATATTCCACGTCGCCTATCTTCATATTGAGATTCAGGTCGAGTGCTATTTGACGCGAGCGAATCATAGTTTCGTGTTCGCGTGCTTTTGCCTCATTGTATTTCTCCATATCCACAGGTTTGGCTTTGCGATAGACTCGTTTAATGTCGTTTTCCGAACGTATGTTGGCTTTCTTTATCTGCAACGTCACCAGCCGTCCGGTGAGTGTAACCACTCCGATGTCGTGTCCGGGAGTTGATTCCACCGCCACTACATCGCCTTTTTCAAGGGTAAGCCCGTTGCTGTTGCGATAGTAACCCTTGCGAGTGTTTTTAAATTGTACTTCCACCAAGTCGCATTGGTCCGGATTACCCGGAATATCCGCCAGCCAATCGTAGGTATTTAGCTGTTTGTCCTGTCGGCTACAGCCCCGGCAGCACAATCCGCCGCCACCGTTATGTAAGGTATATTCCATATCTTTGAGTTCTTGAGTTTTTAAGTTTCTAAGTTTTCAATAACACTATCATTTTCAATGCGAAATCAAAGAACACCATTTTGGCATTTACATTTTGCTCGATGTGTGCTTGGGCTTCGCTTAGTTCGTGCATCATTTCCATTACGTTGCGTTCGTTGATAAAGGGCGCAAAGCGGGTGGAAAAGTTTTCCTCTTGCACGGTGAGGTAATTCATCTGTTTACGATGAAAGTTATAGATAAAGTTCTCCCGAATCATGCGTTGTGCATATTCCAGAAAGTTTTTTTGTTTTTCGCGTCCCATTCCTGCCAGTTGTTCGCTCCACTGTTTCATCTCGCGTATTTTACGGGCGTACGACAGTCGCATCAGCGAAGTGAAGAGTTCGAAGAAGATTTCGTTATCCTCGTTCAAGTGGATTTCTTCGAGTGCTTTCACAAAACTGCCGTTGGAAAGGTGTGCCAGTATATGACTGTCGGCAGGTTGCACGCCGTAACGTTGTTGCAAGGCGTCAGCAATCTCGTGCTCTTCCAGTTTGGGTATGTTGATGCGTTGGGTGCGGCTTAGGATGGTAGTGAGGATGGCATCGGGGTTTTCGGACACCAGCAGGAAGAGCGTTTTCGAGGGCGGTTCTTCCAGTAGTTTCAACAGTTTGTTGCCGAACACATTGTCCTTGTACATCTTTTCGGGGAGGTAGATGATGCATATCTTATAGCCTCCTTCGCTCGACTTCAACGAGAGTTTGCGGCTGATTTCGTCGCTCTCTTTGGCAAAGATGTAGGCTTGCGAGGTACCCGCATCAAGGGCGTCGAGCCACTGGTTGTAGGCAAAGTAGGGCGAAGCGAGCAGCAATCGGCGCCATGTGGCAATATAGTCGTCGCACACGGCTGCATTTCCTTTCTTTACGATGGGGAAGACAAAGTGTACGTCTGGGTGCACCAGCTTGTTCCATTTGATGCACGACGGACAGGTGCCGCACGCATCGGTATCTGTAGGGCGGACGCAGCACAAATAGCGTGCATACGCCAATGCCAGTGGCAGTTTACCTACCCCCGGCGCTCCGCAGAAGAGTTGTGCATGGGCTACACGTCCCTCTTTTACCTCTTGAATGAGGTGCTGTTTGATGACCTCTTGTCCTATAATATCTTTAAATAACATGAAGTTTTTGCGTACAAAGGTAATCTTAATCCCTCGTTTTTAGTGAAGAATTTTGAATATAAGTTCGCGCATGATGTCGCCGTCACTCACCGAGCCGCCTCCTACGCCTTTGGAACAAGCATCGGCATATCGGATATAGCCTATGATTTCCATTACTTTAACTCCGGTATATCCACGCATGGCGGCGATGTAATCTTTTGCTGCCCACGGCGATTTCAATCCCAGCATGTTGGCTACGCCGTACTCCGATTTGTCGGGGGCGTAGTAGGCAAGCATCAAGTTGGCATAGAAGCCGAAGAGCAGAGCGAGCGTCATCTGAATGGGGTTGGTTTTGGGGTTCTCGGCAAAATAGTTTATTATCTTATTTGCCTTCAACACATCTTTTACCACCAGTGCGCTGCGCAGTTCAAAGCTGTTGTACTCTTTGCTGATGCCGATGTTCAGTTCCACTTGTTCGGGGGTAACCGTCCGACTGCCCGGTGGCAGGGTGATGATGAGTTTATCCAGTTCGCCGGTGAGACGGCTGAGGTCGGCACCCACAAATTCGCTCAACATGGCGGCAGCCTTGGTATCTACGCTCACCCCTTTTTCTTTGAGGTAAGCGGCGATGAAAGCGGGTAGTTGGGTATCTTTGAGCTTCTTGCTTTCAAATAACACGCCCACCTTTTCTATTTCGGCAACCAGCTTTTTACGTCGGTCTAAAGTGCCGTGTTTGTGGCAAATCACCAAAAGAGTCGATACAAGCGGGCGTTGCAGGTAATACGAGAGTTCCTCCATGTCGGCAATGTTCTTCGCCTCTTTCACCACCACCACTTGGTATTTACCCAGCATAGGGTAGCGTTTAGCAGCGTTGATAACGGTGGAGATATTGACCTCGCCACCATAGACTACGGTGAGATCGAACTCTTTTTCTTCGTCGCTGAGAATATTATTGGTGATGTAATCGGAGATTAAGTCGATGTAATAGGGTTCGTCGCCCATGAGGTAGTAAACGGGGCGATAGCGTCCGGCACGTAGCTCGGCGAGTATCTGTTCGTACGAAACGTCTTGTTTTGTAGCCATGTATATACTGTGCTTACCAGTCGTATTTTAGGTGCTTCACCGTCTTCTTCTCGTCGATAATCATGCGCAGCGAGGCGATGCCTATCTCCACATGTCCGGTAACGAAGTTTTGCGTCACCAGTGTATCGCTTTTATCAGTTTTCACGCCTTCGGGAATCATGGGTTGGTCGGACACCAACAGCAATGCTCCGGTGGGGATGTGGTTGGCAAATCCGCAACTGAACAGGGTGGCTGTCTCCATATCTACCGCCATGGCGCGGGTGGTTTTAAGATACTCTTTAAAGTTTTCGTCGTGCTCCCAGATGCGGCGGTTGGTAGTATATACCGTACCCGTCCAGTAGTCCATGGCATGATCGCGTATGGCGGACGACACAGCGCGTTGCAGCATAAATGCGGGAAGTGCGGGCACTTCAGGCGGGAAGTAGTCGTTGGAGGTTCCTTCGCCACGTATGGCAGCGATGGGCAGTATCAGGTCGCCGATGCGATTTTTTTTGTCGATGCCGCCGCACTTGCCCAGAAAGAGGCATGCTTTGGGTTGAATGGCACTGAGCAGATCCATGATGATAGCGGCATTGGGACTACCCATGCCAAAATTAATAATGGTCATTCCTTCTGCCGAGGCGGAAGTCATATTGGCATCTTTTCCTAAAACAGGCACGCCGAATTTCTCGGCGAACAGCTCTACATACTTGTTGAAGTTAGTTAACAAAATGTACTCGCCAAACTCGTCCAAGCCCCGTTTAGTGTAACGCGGCAACCAGTTTGCTACAATTTCTTGCTTTGTTTTCATAAGATTGCATTAATTTTGTTCTTGCTATTCCCCGCAAAAGTAACTAAAAAGTAAGTAATGCAAGCAATGCCCCCGCTAAATCTGCCTCCAATGGATGCAAAAATCGTTCTACGTCACGGAAAACCTGTGATATGGGACATCATTCGCCGCCGCTACGTTGCCCTCACTCCCGAAGAGAGGGTGCGCCAACACTTCGTGCACTACCTCATCCGCCACAAGGGTTATCCTGCCTCGCTGATGGCGAACGAGGTACAACTTACGTTGGGCGGCACCAAGAAGCGATGCGACACGGTGCTGTTCCGCCGCGACCTCACACCGCATATGATTGTGGAGTATAAGGCTCCCGACGTGGCGATTACACAGACGGTGTTCGACCAGATAGGGCGCTATAATCTTGTGCTCAAGGTGGATTACTTGGTAGTGAGCAACGGCATGAAGCATTATTGTTGCCGCATGGATTATGAGAACAACGGTTATACTTTTTTGGAAGAAATACCGGGGTTTGAGGGGTTGGATCCCTAAACCGCTTGGACTGCACACCGCCACTTGTCGCTCGTAGCTTGGCATCTAATAACTTCTCCCCACTTGTACCTCACAACTATTATCACTACTTTTGTGCCGATTTACAGAATGTTAGACAATGGCAGACGAAACAGAATACATCCGCGTATTTGGTGCGCGCGTAAACAATCTGAAGAATATAAATGTAGAAATACCCCGCAACAGCCTCACGGTAATAACGGGACTCAGCGGTAGCGGAAAATCCTCACTGGCTTTCGACACCCTCTTTGCCGAAGGACAACGACGCTACATCGAGACCTTTTCCGCGTACGCCCGCAACTTCTTGGGTAATATGGAACGCCCTGACGTCGACCAAATATCTGGATTGAGTCCGGTAATCTCTATCGAACAAAAGACCACCAACAAAAACCCGCGCTCCACCGTGGGAACCACCACTGAAGTGTACGACTACCTGCGTCTGCTCTACGCCCGCGCAGGCATTGCCTACTCGTACCTGACGGGCGAACGAATGGTGAAATACAGCGAAGAACAGATTCTCGACCTCATCCTCAAAGACTACAACGGCAGACGCATCTACTTACTGGCACCGCTGGTGCGCACCCGCAAAGGTCACTACAAAGAACTCTTTGAACACGTACGCAAAAAAGGCTATCTCTACGTGCGAGTAGACGGCACCGTGTGCGAAGCACTACCGGGCATGCGGCTGGACCGTTACAAAAACCACGATATAGAGGTGGTCATAGACAAACTGACGGTAAGCGACAAAGACGACGTCCGCCTGAAAAAGAGTGTGGCAACCGCCATGCAGCAGGGCGACGGACTGATAATGATACTCGACCTCGAAACGGAAGAGATACGCCATTACAGCAAACGACTAATGTCGCCCGTGTCGGGTCTGTCGTACCGCGAACCGGCACCGCACAACTTCTCATTCAACTCTCCGCAGGGAGCTTGCCCCAAATGCAAAGGACTGGGCGTAGTAAACCAGATAGATGTGGACAAAGTGATGCCCGACCGCAACCTCTCCATTGCCGAAGGAGGTATCGTACCGCTGGGTAAATCCAAAAGCAGCATGATATACTGGATGATTGACGCTCTGCTGGAAAAGTACGACGCCTCGCTGAAAACTCCCTTGAAAGAACTTCCCGACGAAGCCATAGACGAAATACTCAACGGCTCGGACGACCGCCTGCGCATCAAAAGCTCGCTGCTGCACACCACATCGGACTACTTCGTAACTTTCGAAGGGGTGGCGAAATACATCCGCATGCTCACCGAAAGCGAATCCTCAGCTACCATGCAGAAATGGGGGGAGCAATTTGCCAAAACCACCGTCTGCCCCGAATGTAACGGCGCACGTCTCAACAAAGAGTCGCTGTCGTATCGCATCTACGACAAAAACATCTACCAACTGTCGTGCATGGACATCAGCAAACTCTACGAATGGCTACAACAACTCGACCCGCATCTGGAAAACAAGCAACGACAGATTGCCTCAGAGATACTCAAAGAGATTCGTACCCGCCTGAAGTTTATGCTCGACGTGGGACTGGACTATCTGGCACTCGACCGCGGCTCCGTAACTCTATCGGGCGGCGAAAGCCAACGCATCCGACTGGCTACGCAGATTGGCTCGCAATTGGTTAACGTGCTCTATATCCTCGACGAACCCAGCATCGGTCTGCACCAGCGCGACAACCAACGCCTCATTCACTCGCTGGGCGAACTGCGCGACATCGGCAATACCGTCATTGTTGTAGAACACGACAAAGACATGATGCTTGCAGCCGACTATGTGGTGGACTTGGGTCCGCGCGCCGGACGACTGGGTGGCGAAGTGGTGTTCGACGGCACCCCGCAACAGATGCTGACTACCCACACACTGACTTCGCAATACCTCAACGGCGAACGCTCCATAGAGATTCCCACCAAACGACGCAAAGGCAACGGACACATTCTGAGTCTGCGTGGAGCACGTGGCAACAACCTCAAGAATGTCGATGTGGATTTCCCGCTTGGCAAACTGATTTGCGTAACGGGCGTGTCGGGCAGTGGAAAATCTACCCTTATCAACGAAACCCTGCATCCCATTTTGTCGCAGAAGTTCTACCGTTCGCTGCAAGATCCCCTACCCTACGACCGCATCGAGGGATTAGAGTATATAGATAAGGTGGTAGATGTAGACCAGTCGCCCATAGGTCGTACTCCCCGCTCCAACCCCGCTACCTACACCAATGTATTTGCCGACATTCGCAACCTCTTTGTAGGCTTGCCCGAAGCCAAGATACGTGGTTACAAACCCGGTCGCTTCTCGTTCAACGTCAGCGGAGGACGATGCGAAGCCAGTCAGGGCAACGGCTACAAAACCATCGAAATGAACTTCCTTCCCGATGTGTACGTACCTTGCGAAGTGTGTCACGGCAAACGCTACAACCGCGAAACGCTGGAAGTACGCTTCAAAGGCAAATCCATAGCCGACGTGCTGGACATGACCATCAACACCGCCGTGGAGTTCTTCGAAAACGTGCCCCAAATCCTAAATAAAATTAAAGTTATACAGGATGTGGGCTTGGGATATATCAAATTGGGACAGTCGTCCACCACCCTTTCGGGCGGCGAAAGTCAGCGTGTAAAACTTGCCACCGAACTATCTAAACGCGACACCGGCAAGACGCTCTACATACTCGACGAGCCTACCACCGGACTTCATTTTGAAGACATACGTGTATTGATGAACGTACTTAACCGTCTGGTAGACAAAGGTAATACGGTAATCGTGATAGAACACAACTTAGATGTTATCAAGCTCGCCGACTATGTGATAGACATGGGACCCGAAGGAGGTAAAGGTGGTGGTGAAGTGCTAAGCACCGGTACCCCCGAAGAGGTTGCACAGAGTAAACGCGGATATACACCTAAATTCCTGCGCGACGAATTGAATGCGTAGTTGTATTTTCCGATGAAACGTATATCTTTGCACTGAAATAAATATTACGTATTTAAAACAATTAATTACTTACTCATTTAAAAACTTACAATCTATGTTCAGTAAACACCCGAAAGGACTCGTTGCTGCCGCTCTCTCTAACATGGGTGAGCGCTTTGGTTTTTACATCATGATGGCAATCTTGGTGTTATTTCTGCAAGCTAAATTTGGGCTTACAGGCGGACAAGCCGGGCTTATTTATTCAACCTTCTACTTTTCTATCTACATCTTAGCATTGATAGGTGGTATCATTGCCGACAGGACACGAAATTACAAAGGAACCATCCTTACAGGTATTGTGATGATGGCAGTGGGATACTTGCTTTTAGCCATTCCCACTCCTACACCGGTATCCAACACAGCTCTGTTTTTAACTATTAGCTGTGTGGCATTGGCTATTATTGCTTTTGGCAACGGCTTATTTAAAGGCAACTTGCAAGCATTAGTGGGTCAGATGTACGATAACAAAGAATACGGAAAGATGCGCGACTCGGGCTTCTCTCTGTTTTATATGTTTATCAATATCGGTGCCATATTTGCACCTATCGTTGCAGTATCCGTACGTGGCTGGTGGTTAGGTAAATTTGGCTACACATACAATGCCGATTTGCCCGCACTGTGTCATGGTCTGCTCGACGGAACACTTACACCCGAAGCATTAGCTACTTATCAGACAATGGCAAGTGAGGCTGTTAAGTCGGGAGCACCGGTAACAGACCTTACCCAATTTGCCAACGACTACCTGAATGTATTCACCACCGGCTTTCATTATGCCTTTGGTGTAGCCATTTTAGCTATGGCTATTTCGCTGACTGTTTTCATCATTAACAAACGTCGTTTCCCCGATCCGGGTAAAAAGAATCTCGATGCAAAATCCGACAGTGCAACTACGACTGTAAAAATGGATGCTGCCGAAGTACGCCAACGCATTTACGCCCTATTGGCTGTATTTGCCGTTGTTATTTTCTTTTGGTTCTCATTCCACCAAAACGGTCTTACGCTCAATTTGTTTGCCAAAGAATACACCGATCTCAACCTGTTTGGTATGCCTATTGCCGCAGAGTTGTTCCAGTCGTTGAATCCGTTCTTTGTGGTATTCTTAACCCCCATTGTAATGGCTGTATTTGGTTGGCAGCGTGCCATGGGCAAAGAGCCTTCTACTCCTAAAAAAATAGCTATTGGTATGGGTATCGCCGCTACTGCTTTCCTTGTAATGACCATTGGCTCGTACGTTAGCCATTTGCCTTTACATTCCGAAGTTATAGCTCAAGGTACCTCATCGGTAAAAGTTACCCCGCTCTTGCTGTTGGTTACTTATCTGATATTGACAGTGGCTGAGTTGTATATCTCTCCTCTTGGCATTTCGTTTGTATCGAAAGTAGCACCTCCACATCTGCAAGGTTTGATGCAAGGCGGTTGGCTGGGTGCTACCGGTTTAGGTAATCAACTGCTCGTTATCGGTGCTATTCTATACGAACATATACCTATTTGGATGACATGGGCTGTATTTGTCATTGCATGTAGCATCTCTATGTTCACCATGCTTTTCATGCTAAAATGGCTGGAGCGTGTTGCCAAATAGTGCGCTACTACTCCATTACCATTACTTATATAAAATTAAAGCTGCATCTCCGAAGAGATGCAGCTTTAATTTTATAAGTAAGTGCCCGGCCTCATTATCACATTGGCACATCAGCACATTATTAATTACTTCCTAAACGGCGGGCGTACTACTACAGCTTTGAGTTTACGACCGCGCATGTCGATACAAATCTCGGTACCGATTTTGCTATACTCCGGCTTCACATAGCCCATGCCTATACCAATCTTGCGGGTAGGCGACATAGTGCCCGACGTTACCACACCGATGCTTTCGCCGTCGGCATTGCAGATAGTATATTCGTGGCGGGGGATGCCGCGGTCAATCATTTCGAAGCCCACGAGCTTGCGGCTGACGCCTTCGTTCTTTTGTTGTTCCAGCATGGGGCGGTTGATAAACTCCTTGCCGTCGACAAACTTGGTGATCCAACCCAAGCCGGCTTCGATAGGCGACGTGGTGTCGTCCAAGTCGTTGCCGTAAAGACAGAAGCCCATTTCCAAACGCAGTGTGTCGCGTGCACCCAGTCCCACGGGTTTGATACCGAACTCGGCTCCTGCCTCGAACACAGCATTCCAAATCGCATCGGCATCCGAAGGATAGAAGTAGAGTTCGAAACCGCCCGCGCCGGTATAGCCGGTGTTGGAGATAATCACATCTTTCACTCCGGCAAACTCGCCGTGCGTAAAGTTATAGTAAGGAATCTGCGACAAGTCGATAGCCGTAAGCTTTTGCAAGACGGCAAGAGCCTTGGGACCTTGTACAGCCAACTGTGCCATCCGGTCCGAAGCATTCTCCAGTTCGGCACCTTCGGTATTATGCGACACGCACCAGTTCCAGTCTTTCTCGATGTTCGAGGCATTCACTACCAGCAGGTATTTATCGTCTTCGTAACGATACACCAGCAAGTCGTCCACAATGCCGCCCGTTTCGTTGGGGAAGCAAGTGTATTGCACCTTACCCGGTTCGGTGAGTGCGGCCACATTGTTCGATGTTACTTTTTGCAGAAAGGGCAGTGCGCCTGCACCTTTCACCCAAAATTCTCCCATGTGCGATACGTCGAACACGCCGACGGCATTGCATACGGTAAGGTGTTCGTCGATGATGCCTGTATATTCAATAGGCATGTTATATCCCGCAAATTCGTGCATCTTGGCACCCAGCGCGATATGCTTTTCGGTAAAAGGGGTGGTTTTCAGTTTAATATTGTTGTTTTAATTAGTAAACTCTGTTTTAATGGGTAACGGACAATTGCACGATTACTTTCACCGCTTTCTCCATGCTTTGCACGGGTACGAACTCGTAGCGGCCGTGGAAGTTCAGTCCGCCGGCAAAGATGTTGGGACAAGGCAATCCTTTGAACGAAAGTTGTGCACCGTCGGTACCTCCGCGGATGGCTTTCACGTGCGGTGTTACGCCCACTGTCTGCATGGCTGCTACCGCTTTGTCGACGATGTGCATCACCGGTTCTATCTGTCGGCGCATGTTATAATATTGGTCGTGCAGTTGCAAGGTAGCCGTGCCTTCGCCGTATTCGTCGTTGATAAAGCGCGTCAGACGCTCCATGGTTTGTTTGCGGGCTTCAAAGCGGGCAAGGTCGTGGTCGCGTATGATATAAGCCACGCGTGTCTCTTCCACTTCACCCATAAACGAGGTGAGGTGATAGAAGCCTTCGTAGCCTTCGGTATGTTCGGGAGTTTCGTCGGCGGGTAGCAACGAGCAGAAGCGGTTGGCTATGCGCACCGAATTAATCATTTTGTTTTTGGCATAGCCGGGATGCACGTTGCGTCCTTTAAACGTCACCACTGCCGATGCAGCGTTGAAGTTCTCGTATTCCAGTTCGCCCACTTCGCCGCCGTCCATGGTGTAAGCATAGTCGCAGCCGAACTTCTCCACATCGAACAGGTGCGCTCCCAATCCTATCTCTTCGTCGGGATTGAAGCCCACGCGTATCTTGCCGTGTTTCAGTTCGGGGTGTTGCAGCAAGTATTCCATGGCAGTCACTATTTCGGCGACACCGGCTTTATCGTCGGCACCGAGTAATGTTTTGCCGTTGGTCACTACGAGGTCTTCGCCTTTGTGGGCAAGAAGTTCGGGGAATTGTCGGGGCGAAAGGACGATGTTTTCGTCTTCAGAAAGCACAATGTCGCCACCATCGTAAGCATGTACGATGCGGGGCGACACTTGTTCGCCGCTCATATCGGGACTGGTGTCCAGATGAGCGATAAATCCGATGACCGGAAGCGGTTGGTCGGTATTGGCGGGCAGTGTGGCAAACAAATACCCGTGCTCGTCGAGCGTGATATCTTCCAAGCCGATGCTTTGGAGTTCGTCTCTCAAATAGCGTGCAAACACCATTTGTCCGGGAGTACTGGGCGTCACCTTGGTCTCCTCGGCGGACTGTGTATTAAAGGTGACGTATTTTAAAAAACGTTCGGTTAACGACATGTGTCTCGATACTTTTCTTCTTCTATGCGATTAATCCCTTCTGCCAAGGAAAATCGTGATGTAATAAATAAGTGTTGCCAGCGAGCTTAATGCAGCCACCACATACGTATAGGCGGCAGAGCGCAGGGCATCTTCGGCTTGGGCATGGTTGTAGGTGTTGGTGATACCCGAACGGTTGAGCCACACCAAGGCGCGCTTACTGGCATTGATTTCCACCGGCAGAGTGATGAAACTAAACAAAGTTGTCATAGCAAACAGCACGATGCCCGCCAGCAGTAACTGCGGAAAGCTGTTCAGCAACAAGATACCCGCCAGCAGCAACCAAGTCATCCACTGCGAAGCAAACTGCACCACAGGCACCAATTTACTGCGCATGGTAAGCGGTGCGTAGGCATGTGCATGTTGCACGGCATGTCCACATTCGTGGGCAGCCACGGCAGCAGCCATGATGCTATTGCTTCTGTACACTCCTTCGCTGAGGTTGACGGTTTTGTTAGTAGGGTTATAGTGGTCGGTAAGGTGTCCCGGGGTATGGGTCACCTGCACATCGAAGATGCCGTTGTCGTGCAACATTTGCAGAGCCACGTCGCGTCCGGTCATTCCGTTGCCGGTAGCTATCTTCGAATATTTCTTAAATTTGTTTTGCAGATTCATCTGTACCAGCCAACTGATTAGAGCCACACCGATAAAGAGAATTAATTGCCATCCTATTGCGTTCATAATTTCTTGTTTTTAATATTAATGTAATACTATTTATAATGTATTTCTTACAAAATGCTTGCCAAAAATAGAGCAATTGCCCGAAGTGACCTTGTTTTGCTGACTATTTTTAAGGAGAATTATCATTTAGGCTACGTATAGTCGCTTGTAGCGCGAAGTAAGTAAATTCACTACATAAGTGTCACAATGTCACATTTTACTGCTTTTAGCTAACTCACACTTTGAGAAAAACCTCTCTTTAAACCGCACGCTATGCGTTGTCTGCCGCTACCCAACG
>JAISHU010000106.1 GCA_031262385.1 Mediterranea sp. (in: CFB group bacteria) | reverse complement strand
TTGTCATTTGGCGTACAGCAACAAAGGCACGCATGATGCCCATGTTTACTTGAATGGCTACTTTGGAGTTGAGTACACTACTGAGCATGGCTACGCCCAATTCGGTGAAAGCGTAAGGTAGATACTTAATGTTACTTCCACGTCCTTTGTTCAAGGTCACAATTTGTGACCTTGAAAGTTCTTCCTTGGTCGGTTGAAACATGAAGTCTTCGGGGAAGCGTTCGATATTGCGCTTGACTGCTTGATTAAGTACTTTTGTTTCAACGCCGTACATTTCGGCTAAGTCGCGGTCGAGCATCACTTGTTGTCCGCGTATCTCGTATATTTTGGTTTGAATTATTTGTAATTGGTTCATGTATCGTAGGTATTAAAAAAAAGGAGGCCACAATTTGTGACCTCCAATATAGGTTTCTTGTTTACTTGTTCAGCGCAGTAGCCACATCCACGGCACAAGCCACGGTGCAACCCACCATGGGGTTGTTGCCGATGCCGAGGAAGCCCATCATCTCTACGTGGGCGGGTACGGACGACGAACCGGCAAACTGTGCATCGCTGTGCATGCGACCCATGGTGTCGGTCATGCCGTACGAAGCGGGACCTGCCGCCATGTTGTCGGGATGGAGTGTGCGACCTGTACCACCGCCCGAAGCTACCGAGAAGTAGGGTTTACCGGCAAGCACACGTTCTTTCTTGTAAGTGCCTGCTACCGGATGTTGGAAACGGGTGGGGTTGGTGGAGTTACCGGTGATAGATACGTCTACACCTTCTTTCCACATAATGGCTACACCTTCGCGCACGTCGTCGGCACCGTAGCATTTTACTTTGGCACGCGGACCGTCGCTGTAAGCAATTTCTTGTACCACTTTCAGTTCACCGCTGTAATAGTCGAACTGAGTTTGTACGTAGGTAAAGCCGTTGATGCGCGAGATAATCATAGCAGCGTCTTTGCCCAAACCGTTGAGAATACAACGCAGCGGTTCTTTGCGAACTTTGTCGGCTTTGGCAGCAATCTTGATTGCACCTTCGGCAGCGGCAAACGATTCGTGACCTGCCAAGAAAGCGAAGCATTTAGTCTCTTCGCGAAGCAGCATGGCAGCAAGGTTACCGTGTCCGATACCTACTTTGCGGTCGTCGGCAACAGAACCGGGGATGCAAAATGCCTGCAAACCGAGTCCGATAGCTTCGGCAGCATCGGCAGCACTCTTGCAGCCTTTCTTGATAGCGATGGCGCAGCCCACTACGTAAGCCCACTTCGCATTTTCAAAACAGATGGGCTGGGTCTCTTCACACGTCAGATAAGGGTCGAGGCCGGCTGCGTCGCAGATGGCGTTAGCTTCCTCAATATCTTTGATGCCGTTGGCGTTCAATACAGCAATAACCTGATTGATACGACGGTCTTGACTTTCAAATTTTACTTCTCTAATCATAATTCTTATCCTCCTAAAGTTTATTCGTGACGTGGGTCGATGTGTTTCACTGCTCCTTGTTCGGCGGTAACGCGACCGTAAGTGCCGGTTACTTTCTTCAACGCTTCGTTGGCGTCGGTGCCTTTTTTAATTTCGTCCATGAATTTGCCCATGTGTACGAACTCGTAGCCGCAGATTTGGTCGTCTTTGTCCAAAGCAACGCTCTTGATGTAGCCTTCCGCCATTTCCAAGTAGCGGGGACCTTTTGCCAATGTACCGTAGAGAGTACCTACCTGACTGCGCAAACCTTTACCAAGGTCTTCCAGTCCGGCACCGATGATAAGTCCGCCTTCCGAGAAAGCCGACTGCGTGCGTCCGTAAACAATTTGGAGGAAGAGTTCGCGCATAGCCGTATTGATTGCATCGCATACCAAGTCGGTGTTAAGCGCTTCGAGAATGGTTTTACCGGGAAGAATTTCGGAAGCCATGGCAGCAGAGTGAGTCATGCCCGAGCAACCGATAGTTTCGATAAGTGCTTCTTGGATAATACCTTCTTTTACATTCAGGGTGAGTTTGCATGCTCCTTGTTGGGGTGCGCACCAGCCGATGCCGTGTGTCAATCCCGAGATGTCAACAATCTCTTTTGCTTTTACCCATTTGCCTTCTTCAGGGATAGGAGCCGGTCCGTGATTGGGGCCTTTTTTTACCACACACATGTGCTCCACTTCGTGTGAATACGTCATAATTACCTCGTTTAAATGTTAGATATAAAATTGAGTTTATTAGTTTTTAATGGCATCCGCAACCACTGCCGCAATCGCAACTATCGTCGTCGCAATCGTCGCCACAACTACAACCGCCGCCACAGCCGCAACCGCCTTGAAGCATTTGGAGTGTCTGAGATAGCTCTTCGTTGCTTGCCGCACGGCTTTCTATGATAGAACCTACGAAGTTCAGCGCGCAACCGGCAAACGGGTGGTTCATATCCATTACCACAACGTCGTCTTTTACTTCGGTTACTACGCCGTTGATGCGTTGTCCGTCTACGGTCATCATGGGCAATACGTTGCCGGGCACTACACGTTCGCTATCGAACTTACCTTCTATTTCGAAAGCGCTCTTGGGGAGTTCTATCACGTGGTCGTCGTCGTAATCGCCATAAGCATCGACACTGGCAACGGTAAAGTCGAACGTGTCGCCCGCATTGAGTCCGGCAACAGCTTCTTCGAAAGCTTCGAGGGTCATACCCAGTCCCGATATAAATTGGAACGGATGTTCGGCGGTTGCTTCTTCGGCGAAGTCCTTGCCTTCGTCGTCTATTGCGTAGAGCTTATAGGCTACGGTGATGTACTTGTTCTCAGTTGTTTTCATTGTTTTATTGTTTAAATGATGATTTTTAAAAAATGAGTGGCAAAGATAGACATATTTTTTTGTCTGTCTGCTATTTCGCTATATATCTGTTCATTCCTTTTGTAAGATAAAGTCGGTTGTTCCCTTCGTCATCGGTGTAGATAAAGCATGCCTCGATTTCGGGGTGAGTAGCGACAAACTCTTTGGCACGCGGCAATCCCATTACCATAAACGAGGTAGCGTAAGCGTCGGCACTCATGCAGTCGCGTGCCACCACCGTAGCCGACAATATACTGTGCTGTATGGGATAACCCGTTTGAGGGTCGATGGTATGTGCATACTTTTTGCCGTCCCGGTAGTAGAAGTTGCGATAGTTACCCGAGGTGGCAACGGCGACATCGCTTAGTTGCAAAATGGTTTGCAGTTCGTTGTTGGTTGCCAGCGAGTCGTCCACCGGTTTGTTGATACCGATGCGCCACGCTTCGCCGCTTGCGTTGGTACCATGCACCACCACTTCGCCGCCAATGTCCACCATGTAGTTGTCGATGCCTTTCGAGGTAAGCAGTCGGGCGATGATGTCAACGGCATACCCTTTGGCAATAGCACTACAGTCCAACATGATGCGCGGGTCTTGCTTCACCACCTGTCCATCGGGCGAGAGGGCAATCTTGGTATAGCCCGCCAGTTGCAGTAGGCTATCCACTTTCAGCGAATCGGGGAAGTCGCCTTTCTTGAAACCGAAACCCCAAGCGTTGACCAGCGGTGCCACGGTGATATCGAACGCTCCGTCGGTTTGGCGGGAGATTTCCAAGCTGCGTCTTATCACATTGACGAACAGCGAATCGTAAGGCACTACCTCGTTACGATTCACGCGGCTGAGGGTAGAGGTGTCGTTAAAAGTAGAGAGCGAACCGTCGAAATGGCGCAAAGCGCTATCGATGTCGGCTTTCAGGTCGGTGTCGTATTGGTAGGTAATCTTGTACATGGTGCCGAATATCAGTCCGCCCGAAGTTTGAAAAGGAGTCTCGCGATTGTGGCGAACCAATATGGCAATGGTGGCGAGCAACAACAGTGTCAGCCAAATGAGGTTCTTAGTAAATTTCTTATCCATGGAAAAACAAATGTTCAATGAGTATCTTTACACCTATTATTATAAGGATGATGCCGCCCCACAGTTCGGCGCGCAGTTTCCGGGCAATGCCGCATCCGAAGCGAATGCCGAACATCAGTCCGACGAGCGAAGCCAGTAGCGAGACGAAGCCGATGACGAGGATGCGCGGCATGATTTCGGCATATCCGTGCACATCCAAGAAGGCAAACGAGACGCCTACGGCAAGTGCATCGATGCTGGTGGCAATGGCAAGTGTCAACACTACTTTCAGGCGGGTGGGGTCGAAACCCTCTTTGCAGTCGTCGTCTTTAAACGATTCGCGTATCATACGCCCGCCCAGAATAGCCAATATACCGAAGGCTATCCAATGGTCGATACTCTGTATTAAATGGTTGAAGGTACCGGCAAACATCCACCCGATAAGCGGCATAAGTGCCTGAAAGATACCGAAGGAGAACGCGATTGCGAGCATGGAACGCCATTGCACCCGGCGCAAAATGATGCCGCTTGCAATAGATACCGCAAAGCAATCCATCGAAAGTCCCACAGCCAGTAGCCAAATTTCAAATCCTGTCATTATTAAAAAGGTAATTGGTAAGTTATGGAATAGGTAACCCCCAGATTGTTGGAGGCATATTTGCCGAATCCGGGCACATACCACGGATTACCGAACTCTGCCGTTGACGAGGTAGTGCGATACTTCATGCGTACCGACCACCCCATGTGCCATGCTTTATAGATATGTGCCCGCAGTCCCAGCACAATCTCCACCCAATGCATGCTTCCTTTCATGTCTTGATGGTCGAAGGGAACACTGCCTCCCCAAAGGTTGTCCATTTGGTTGGGGTTGCCTATGCTACCTCCATAAGCTGGGTCGGCGACATCGAGCGCTGTGATGTCGTAGTTAAAGCTGCTCATGGCATAGCGCAAACCCACAAACAGGTAATTGCGGAAATTCTTTTTATACATGATGTTGTAATCCATGCCGATACGTGCAAAGGGTGCCGCACTGCGATAGTGTGTGCCGTTGTCGTTCCATGTGTCGGTGCGTCCGTAGCCAACCTCCAGCACGGGGAAGAAACGGTTTTTCAGGTTGACGTCTATTGTCACGGCGCTACTCAAGAAGTCTCCTCCCAGCAATTTGCTGCCTACTCCCCACAAGTCGACCCCTACCGACACGCCTTTGTATAGCGGCACAATGGTGTCGCCCACAGCAACAGTGGCGTTGGCAGTTTGTGCGCGCAGCGGCGTTGCCACCATGAGGCAGAGCAGCAGGCTAATAAAACAGCTTGAGATTCTCCGTTCCATAGATACCGGCTTCCTTGTTTGCAATGTAGATTGAGTCGAGCAAGTGGCGCGTGTAGCTACCTCCCACAATGTTTTGTTTCATCTGATAACCGCAGTCCATCGACAAGAAGTAGGGCGTGTTGGTTTGGCGGATTGTCAGCGTGTCGTTGGGGTACTCTTCGCCGTAGTGAAGCACCAGCACGGTGGAGTCGGCGGTATAGCGCAGCGGCAACGTCAGGGTATGAACGTCGGTAGCGTTGTTTAAGATGATTGAATCGGTGCCTGCCGCCGTAATGGTGAGGTTTCCGGTAAGAGAAATCGTTTCCGACTGTCCCGTCTCTTCGTTAATGGTGTAGAGGTTGCACGTCATCATGGGGCG
>JAISHU010000099.1 GCA_031262385.1 Mediterranea sp. (in: CFB group bacteria) | reverse complement strand
ATAAGTCATAGTTGGAGCGGATTGGTTTCGCACTCTATCATCGGCATGGGACGCCAAGGACTTACCGTTGCCAACCTGAAACGCATGGGTACCTTCGTCGACAAACTGAGCGAATACGGAGCACAAGAGCATCATCTGTGGCTCCCCATTCCTGCATCGGCTATCGCCCAAAATCCTGCTATTACGCAGAACCCGGGATATTAGAAGAGAGGAATAAGTACCACTTTGTAAACAAAATAGAAACGCTCGTGGTTAACTCCACGATTATGAAACCATAATAATAGTATTAACAAACTAAATCTTAAGAAAAAATGAAGACTACTCTTTTTCAAAAACTACTTGCTGCCGTGTGTGTAACGGGCGGCCTATTTATGACGAGTTGCTCTAACGACTCCATCGAAGCTCCAATATCCGAAATAGGAAATGCTTCACTTGAAATTACACTCTCTCTGGGTGGTTCCACAGGTACACGTGCTACCGGTCCGATTTCTGCTCACAAGACCACAACAGCTACTGAATTCGAGAAACTTATCACGAAGTGCGATGTATTTGTCTTTAACCAAACTACAGGAGCGTTAGAAAAACATACGCCGGTGACGTATGATGCAGATGCCGACGCCGCCGATGAGGAAACGGGTTGGAAGATTAATGTTACAGGTCTTCAAACAGGTTCTAAAAAGAAAGTTGTTGTAGTGGCAAATGTACCTCAAGGCATGAGTGATGAATTAGACGCCATAAGCCAATATGATGATTTACTTCTTGCTTATCCGTTTGCCGAAACACAGGGACAATTCTATCAAGAAAGTGGGGCAGAGATAGGCTTGTTAATGACCGGAGAAAGCACTGAATCTTCCGGAGTATCCTTGACTGAAACGAGTGTTGGAACTACTAAAATAGCCATCACCCTCTCCAGACGTGTTGCCAAGGTCGTATTACAATCACTGTCCTTAGCCCCGACTTCAGAAGCTATAGCGGCTCTTAGTAATGAAACATATACACTTCAAAGTGTAGGTTTGCAAAATATGCGTAAAAAGTATTCTCTTCTTAATGGAAATCCTACTCCTGCTAACTCAGCAAGCGAATACTACAATGCATACGCCTCCACGTCGTTTGCTGCGGATGTCGCTACGACTACGTCGGCTCTAACGAGTAACTTCCTTTCGGAAGCGATAAGTGGGGTTACTTTCGAGTCAACTGAATCTGTTGCCGCAACAACAGTATTTACAGCAAGCGATGAAGATAATGTACTCCATCCTTATTTCTATGTGTTGCCTAATCATAATAACGATGGGCATGGTGCTATAATGACTTTTGCCGTTGTGGTGGGTACAGCAACACATTATTATCCAATCGAAATGAAACATAACGAAATACAGACGATAGAGCCTAATAAGGTGTATTTGGTAGATGTTACACTAAAGGAGTTGCATCTGACTACCGATGATCCCACCGTAGTGCCTTCGGATGCAGGTTTGGATATTGTGTTGACTGTGGCAGACTGGACAGAAACAGTATCGGAAACATTGGATTGGTAATCTATTCTCCCCTAAATACTCTGTTTAAAACATAACTAATAAAAAAAGGAAACCCTTATGAAAC
Organism: Mediterranea sp. (in: CFB group bacteria); assembly: GCA_031262385.1. GTDB lineage: Bacteria > Bacteroidota > Bacteroidia > Bacteroidales > Bacteroidaceae > Bacteroides. The sequence continues at coordinate 42,913 of JAISHU010000099.1, read as the reverse complement.
GACTACTTACATATCTATTATGGAGTTTTACTTTCATCTGTGGTTGTACCGAACCGTCGGATAACCTAAACCCGACCCCGAGCGACAAGGTAGAGATACAGCTTTCGTTGAGCATGATCTCTACCCGCTCTCCGGGGGAGCAAGAAACAAAGGTTAACGACATCATGCTCTTAGTATTCAACGACGTACAAAAAAACGGTAGTTATACATACGGATACAAGCAAGCCGGTATAATCAAAGAAGAAGATGGTGAGATGACGGTGAGAGCCACGCTGGAACGTAGTGGTTTCCCCGTAAAAATCGCTATGATTGCCAATGCCGGCAGTGCACTTGACGATGCCTATAGCACGTTGGATAACGGTTATACCGAAGCCGAAGCAATTGCTGCTTTGACACTCCCCTTTACTCCCACCTCGTACGATGACGGCGATAATTTCCTTCTGCCCATGTACGGCGAATGTACTTTCCCCCGACTGGTGGCAACTCGGGTTACCGGCACCGTCAAACTGTTGCGCGCGGTATCTAAGATTCAAGTCGAAAAGAATCTGGTGGAAGAGTCCGCCCCCTTTGTGATGAACTCGCTCTATGTGTTCCGTGCCAACAACCTGATACAGGTGATGCCCTCCCTGAATAATCGCATCACTACACTCGAAGAAAATCCTTCGGTAAACAATCCCTCAGTGCCTGTCGGCACTACCCCATACAGTAGCGAAAACGATGTCGATGCTGTAAAGCGCATCGACACAGATGTCTCCTTGTTCGACCACATCTACCTACCTGAAAGTGCTTCGCCTACGGGCGACGAGATACCTGTGGTGCTGGTAGTGGGCGGATTGTATGACGACGACATCGTCGAGACCTTTTACCGCATAGATTTTGATGTAAAAGGCACGGAGTACGGACAACTGTTGCGTAACTTTATATACCACTTCAGCATTACCCAAGTAACGGGTCAAGGAAAAGCAAACGCCGTAGATGCTGCCAATGCTGCTCCCGCCGGTATCATCGTCAACGTATCCGAATGGGCTGACAGCGGTTTACCACCTATTATATATGTACCCGGAGGCTATATCGGCCTTCCTTCCACCAAAATTAATATGCCCTTCTTGCCGGGCTACCAACGCGAATTAGAGATGCAAATCACTATTCAGGGAGGCTACGAAATTGAATGGGTAACCAACGGAGTGCCCACAGGTGTACGCTACGAGGCAGGAAGCGATGCTACCTATATAGAGTCGGGTCTTGAAACCGACGGAGTAACCTCGGGACGCTTCCATGCCGTTGCCACCGCAGTAGATGCAGAAGATAAGTCGACCATCCGAATCGCAACCCCCAAAAAGACGGAGTTCTATAACAAAAGCAACTCGGAAATTACCCAGCACGCCCTGCGCATCTATGCCAACGGGGTAACTGCCGAGATTGCCGTGACGCAAGAGTCACCCCATACGTATGCCGACCGCAAAATCAATGTAGAGAGCAATACTACCTATGATTACGGCAACTTGGGATATACCACCGGCGGAGTCAGATATGTCCCCGATGCAACTCGTGCTATGCGTTATATACTCGATAGCCCTGCAAACTATTCGACTTCCGGCACATTCGGCTTCGGAGGGTTCAACTTTAGTTTGAACACCTATACTACCAATAATGCCACCCCCGAGTACATCAATCCTTCTGTCGCCACCTCTTTACCGGTCGATTTGAAAGATATAGATATCTTCGTTTTATCATACACCAATATTATATCCGTGTCTGCGGCAGATTGGCTGCACAATACGTGGCTACCCGGAGGCAACCGCATTGTATGGGCTTTTAGAGACAATGACGGCACCAACATCAACTTCTTTAATACTTACGCGGCACGTGACGGACAATGGGGTTACGGTGGTACGGCACCTACAGCCTTCCACGTGGCAGATGAACAACTTCTTGATACGGAAAAACTGATATACGAAGCCTCACTGATTACCAACGGTCCTTTCGGACATATCGACCACGAGCGTAAGTATCACATCACCGATGCAACATCCAGCTACGTAAATTTAACCGCCGAGAATAAAAAGAATGTAACTCCACTGGTGTACAGGGATGGAGATATTACCAAAGTAAAGTTGGCGGTTAATATGGCAAAGGGAATTATTTACTGTGGCGATTCAGAGTTTTTTCAAGGTTCTGCCGTTCGTCCCTTAAGTTATGCTGCCTATTTAGACGGCACCATAGACTACGACACCGCAGGAGAGCTTCACCACATGGACCGCCTCATGGCAAACCTCTGGGCATGGATGGTAGGCTACGTCATCTACGGACCCGCCAATTATAACGTTTATTCGTAATGAACATTATGACAAACAAAAAGATAAAGAGAACTGCTCTCATCATAGCAGGGATAATGTGTTTCATGTATGGCTCGGCTCAATCGCCTGTCGACAGTGTGTCGACAGCGCGGTTGACCACCGAAGCACGCTCGTTGCCTCACTTGGCAATAGGCATCAACCTGCTTTATGGTGCGGCAACATTTACTCCTAATCTAACCTTGGAGGTCGGCGTACATCCGCGTTCCACCATTTATATCTCCGGAAGCTACAACCCGTGGAATCGGAAGGGCAGTGAAGTAAATAATAAGAAATGGGTACACTCCATTGCCCGCGCCGGCTATCGCTACTATTTCTGCGAACGTTATAACGGTCACTACGTAGGCATCAATGCCCTCTTTGCACGCTACAACGTAAGCGGTCACAAACTGCTGGGTGCCGCCAATCCCGCCTTACGCTACGACGGAACGGCATGGGGAGGCGAACTGAACTACGGCTATCACTTTATGCTGTCGCCCCACTGGAACCTCGAACTGGGTGTAGGTGCAGGCGTAGTACACTTCAACCACCGTGTGTACGACTGCGCCAAATGCGGCAAACAACTCGACCGCCGTTCCACCACACGCTTGCTTCCTACCAATGCGGCTATTTCTATCATCTATATACTAAAATAATATGCAACACCCGGACAACCTCTTGAGAATAGTGCTCCTCGTAGTGCTTATTATCGCCACCGGCTTCACATTGTCGGCACAAATCATCTTGGCGGAAGCCGAAAGCATCAGCATCAGCAATGTAACTGTCAGCAAGACAGACAACGAGTTTCGTATCACCTTTAGTGTGGGAACTCATAAACAATTGGTACGGGGAGGGTGCACGTATCTGCTGATACCTTCGCTTACCGACGGCGACCACAAACAACTATTGCCCCTCGTCGCCATACAAAGTCGCAAGGCACGCATTGCTGCCGAACGACGCGAGTGGGCAGGTATAGATGAAGCGGCGCCCGACTTTATGGATATGCCTACCATTCATATAAAACCGGGTGACAGTTTGGTGTACACCACCGGCGTGCCCTATCACCCGTGGATGGACGATGCGCTGCTGGAGATGGACGAGATGAGAATGGGATGCGCTTCGGTAGAGGTAGCCCGCCTTAGAGATGCCATACCGCTGCAAGATACGCTGCTGGTGCAAGACGTAACGGAGAGCAAACCGACACCGACAACAACACCGGTAACGGAAACCACTCCGATAGCGGAACCGACAGATACGCTTACCGCAAGTAAACACAAAATACCCGCTGTGCTGTTGCCCGACACGCTTGCCTTGCGCTTTGCCTCCGGACAGTCGGCAATCGACCCCGATATGTTCCACAACAAAGGAGCCTTGCAAGTGCTCAAAGCGGCAATCACCCAATACGCCGCAACCAACGATTTGGACGACTGCACGTTTATCGTTACCGGATATACCTCGCCCGAAGGAGGCATCGAGGTGAACGAACGACTGGGACTGGAACGTTCGCACGCACTGGAAGTGTGGCTCTTGCACAACACCCCGCTCCACCGCGAACACTTGGTTGTCTCTTCGGGTGGAATAGACTGGCACACCTTGCGCCGAATGGTGGAAGAGTCCGATATGCCCGCACGCCGCGAAGTGCTGCACATCATCGACTATACCCCGGTGTGGGATGCTTCCCAAAAGAAGGGACGTTTAGGCGAACTGATGCAACTGAACGGCGGAGAAGCATACCACTATATGGAACAGCATTTCTTCCCCGAACTGCGCCGGGTGACTTTTATCTGCGCCGACGCCGAATCCTCTGTCCCTACCGATAACTAACCACAACCTAACGACGATGACACCAACGATGATTAAATATATATGCTACGCCACCATGGTACTGCTGCTGACGGGATGTTACAGCGACACGCTCGATGATTGCCCGCCCGACACCCGCACGGTAACGCTGCACTTTGCACAGTCCGAACTGCATGCCGGCGAACAGTTTACCGACCGCATCGGCAGCGTGCACGTCACCCTCTTTGACGACCGGGGCGTGCAACTGAGCGACACCTTTGTGACGCACAGCAAGCTTGCACACTTTGCCGGAGTGGTGTACAACCTCGCACCCGGCAACTACCAAGCGGTGGCATGGGGCAACGTGGACGAGGAGTATCCCGCCGACGGAATGATCTCTTACGACGACATCTACCAAAATACACGTGTCGATAACGGCACGGGCGACTGTCGCGACTTCTGGTACGGCGAACACATCAACATTGCTGTGCCCGAAACCGAAGACTACGAAACCACCCTCAGCCTTAGCCCCGGATTCTGGGACATCGACATCTATGTGGAAGGCACCGACCATCCGGTGCACGTAGAACTGCGGGGACTGCCCACCGGTGCCGACGCAAGAACGGGCGTCTGCGACGAGTCGGAAACTACTTTTAGCGGCGAAGAAACCGCTGCTGCCTCTCTCAACGGCGCCATGCTGCAACACGCAGGCTTCCGCACCTTCCGCTTCGCACCCTACGACGCCGACGTGGAACTGATAATTACCAACCCCACCGACGGAACGGTACTCTATCGCGGCAAACTGCGCGACCTTATACCTGTAGGAGCCAACCTTATAGCCGAAATAAGACTGCCGTTGCAGTTTACGTTTCACAACGAAATGATTACGATCACTTTTCATATTTCCGATTGGGATGATAATGATAACGACACACTGGAGTACTAATAGAGCTAACCCTGTAAGAATGTACGAAGTAAATAACTCATTATAACTAAGATTTTAGACTAAGATTGTAACACTCAGGATACGTTTTCAGACATATCAGTAATTTAAGCAATTTATCTATTCGTGACTCAGTTAGCGACAAAATGAATGTTTTCCTGTAGAGAAGTGGCAACTATAGCGATAGTTGCCACTTTTTTTAAGCACATTCATTTGTTTTAAACCGAATAGCATGTAATTTTGTCGTCAGTTTTCATAACGATTTACACATGTGGTACATATTCCTCCCCCTGTATCCTCAACAACATTACCATTTTTAGCGTTATACATAAAAGTTTATCCTGAACAATAGTGTGACTATAACAATAACTATAGCTAACGATAATAACCTAAGGAGTAATATAGTTTTATTTTAAATAACATATAGAAAACAACAATAACCTATGTCTGATAATGAACCGGTCTACCTCTCTGAGGAGATGCATAAAATGCTAACAGCATTGGTGAGAATCCAAGGCCGTTGTGTTTATGTTATTAATTTAGCCCGCAATGAACTATGTTTCATTGGCGAGCAGGCGTGTATTTGGAAGAAAGCTGTCCATAGTGAAGACGGCGAGTTGCGCACCATGGACTATATGAAGTCTATTATTCACGCCGACGATTTCGAAAAGTTCCAGAAGTATGCCGTTGTGATGTATCACACCATCCGGCATTACTCTCAGGATTTGCTATCGCACTTTTCGTTCAACTTACGGATGGGTACCAGCCATGCCCCCTATCACGTACACTTTAAAGTACTTCCTCACATATTAAACGAACACCCCGAGGTGTTGGTCTACATTGTGTCGCCCGCTACGTCGCATGCTCCCGAGCAGTTTACCCTGTACGAGAAAAAGGATAGGATATGCCGTTCGTACAAAAACGACCGTTGGAACGAACGCTGGAAAAGGGCAGTTATCACGCGTCGTCAACAAGACATCATTCTACATGCCAAGTGTGGACGCAGCTACAAAGAGATAGCCAGCATATTGAGCTGCTCCGAACGCACCGTTCGCAACCTCACGGCACGACTCTACAAAAAACTGGGGGTCTACTCCATGATAGAGTCTATCCGTACCGTAGAAAACTACGAGCTGATGAATGATTGATGAGGCGGTGTGTCTTGACTTGACAATTACTTGAATTAGGAAGCTCAATCACTGAGTTACAAAGTCTAATCACGTGATTCACGATTCCCAATCACGTGATTCACAAAACTCAATCACGTGATTCACGAAGCTCAATCACTGAGTTACGAAACTCAATCACTGAGTTTTCTAAACTGGTTCGTATCTCGTTGTCCTCCCAATCTAAACTTTTTGTGCTGATGTAACCCGTTAAACTCTGATTAAAGAAGAAGCACACATACGAAACATCCCGACCGGGAAATGAAAACCGGTCGGGATGTTTTACGTAGGTTGCCGTGTTTTTGATGAATTCAACGTTCTAAAAAAGAGCAATTGACATTTGGTATTAGAGCACAGATAATTATTAACGGATTGTATATAAATAAGTAACCAAAATAAGTCTATTCTTGGACGCAACGGACGCGAAAACCCGTAACGAAGTCACAATTATACATTTTGGGATAATTGTTGGAACCCGGGGACGTTGCAAAGAAGAATGCCTCTATAATAGAATCCTTTTCCGGCTGGTTCCCAATCACTCCGGATGTCCAATTGGTTCCATCCCACCCCGCCGCAAGCAAATCAGGACTACCTATACATCCTTGAGTAGAGAAGTTGGCTAAAGTTCCTTTGGAATTGACTTGGAAGCCGGCACCATACGCATTTTGAGTTTGAGTTTGAGGTTGACCTTGATTATACGAGTCGAATATTTTGAAGGTTTCAGCCGGAGACACACGCCAACCCGTAGGACACGGGTCAAAACAAGTTTTAGGATTCATCGTAATAGCGAAGGTAGTTGCAGCGGCTCCATTATACTCATCACGAGCAAGGCGTGGTGCACTTTCTCCCGGATCACCCCAATGGTCCGGATCAAAATCAGTTACCATATCCATGTCTTCTCCTATGAAATTCATTGGCTTTTGTATCGTCGATGCCACATCGGTGATCTCGTATGGCGCAAAAGCACTTCCGCCGTAATAAGACGAGTTGGTGTAGCCTGCTCCCCAGAAGGGGTCTTTACGTCCCCACGCGTAGAAGAGACCATTCGTCTCGTCGTTAGAAATAATCGCACCGAGATTGACGGCACCCAAATCGTATTTCATTACTTTCATACCCGGTTCTCCATTCTCTTGGTTCACCATAAAGCGGGTATATGTTTCGTTTGCCGCTTTTCCTGCGTTCCAAGTAGGCTGAAGAGTTCGTCCGTCTATTACGTCGTAGAGGTGGTAGTCCGTAGAGGGGTCGTAGCTGGTACGCCACAAGTGCCACGACCAGAGGATTACGTCGTCCGATGTGTCGCCGGTACCTTTGGAGTCGACCAATGCTACCAAGGCATTGCCGTTGGCGCTTTGATTGGTAGTGGTAAAGCTGATGGTTCCGGCGGAGGAGTCGTAGACGGGAGTACCTATCACGCCGTTTTCGCCGCCGCTTCCGCCCATCGACCAGAGAATCTTTGCCGTATAGTTTGCACTTTTGGGAATGGTGCCCGATAGCTTACCTTGCTGACTGGCGGGCACGGTGCCGTTGCCCATGATGGTAGCATTGAAGTGATAGCTCTCGTTGGCGTCGTTCAAGATGTAGCAGTTTGCCGTATTCTCGGCAGACAAATCTCCCGGTTCGGTCGGAACCACCACCGGTGTGGGAATGTTGAGCGTAAGATTGTATTCTTTGCCCGCCTCCAGTGCACCGATGTTGCCGGTGTTGAGGGTGGCGGTGTAGTCGTTTAGTTTGGATTTGCCGTTGACTCTCAGTTTAAAGCCTACGGTAAAGGTGCCTGCCGTTTTAGGTAACACATAAGTGGTGTAGGTACCTTGCCATGCATTGGCACCTGCGGTAAAGGTAGCACCGTTGTAGCTGAAGGTGGTACTTCCGGCGGCGGCAGAGAGAGTGCCTCCCGGTTGCACCGTCACAGGCGAGGGAGCCATGGCGGTGAGTGTCACCAATCCGCCGGAGGCAACAGAGGTGACGCCTGCATCTTGGCGGTCGACCGTGATATTAAGCTTAGCCATTTGTCGGGTTAGGTTTGCATAGAGTGTCCATGCTCCGCCGGCTTCGATGGAACCTGCCTCTACTTTTTGCGCAGGCACGGCAGCGGTGGCGTAGTCGACGTTGTGCGGCACGCTCACCGTTCCGTTGGTTACGGTCAGTGCGGGTGTCACCAAGTAGAAGTCGTACGTCTGTTTGGGGATGAGGAACATCCCTTTGCCCCCGTCGGCAGTAAGTGTGCCGTCTGCCGATACGGTGTAGGTTTGCTCGCTCACCAACACATCGTTGGTGATGTTGGCATTCGTACCGCTGCGTTGATAGGCAAGGATGCGCAGCGTAGTGCCCTGTGCGAGTACGGCACGGGTCTCTACATTGTCGATGGTAGCGGTGATGCCGCCTATGGCGGGCACAATGCGTACCATGCCGGTCTCCTTTGGGGATTGTGGAGTGACTGAGTCCTCCCCGCTACACGAAGCGGCAGCGAGGAGGAACAGAGCTGCATTTATGAAGTGCATGCATGTTGGTTTCATGAATCTACCTATGGTATTCATTGTATGGCTTTTTTGGTGTGGGGAGCGGGAGGTTCCCTTCCATCCCGGAGGAGATGTCTACCCGCTCCGCACGGTGATTGATTGATTGGAATTTATATATTTATCATCAAATCTAGCTTTATTTATTTAGGGTAGTTAGTCAACATCTTGATTCACGTTGGTGCCGGGAACCCAGTCCAACACGCTGACTTCGGTACCCACTTCGCCTGTTTCTTTGAAGTTGAGCGTTACCTTGTACGAGTTGCCTTTGGTCGATTTGGCAGCAGTGGTTTCGAGTTGCAGATTCACCACGGCACCGGTAGCATTGACGGTGTTAATGGTCAGGGTATATTCCGCCGTTCCCGTTGCAGCATCGCTGGTTACGGGGGGGACGATGGTGTACGCCTGACAGGTGGCTGTGGTGGTGAGTTCGTAATCTTTGCCGGTGTAAGCCACGTCGGTGTAGCTGTAGGCACTACTGCTATAAGTAGCTCCGTACACAGGCATCGAGGTGGGTGTTCCTCCATAAGAGGTTGTTGCGTCGGCAAAGGTAACGGTGGTGGTATTCTTCATACCTCCCGCCATTCCGGTGAGGGTGATGGAGGTAATATTTCCCCATTCGGCAACGGCGGCTTCGTCTTCTGCCTTAAGATAGAATTGCAGCAAGGTGCCGAGGTGGTCGAAGGTCAGTGTAGGCGACGTATCTTGGTTTGCCGATACCTGATGTGCATACATTAGGTCGGTTTTGCCGTCGAAAGTACCTTTGGCGGTAGTGGTGGCGGTGACGGTTCCTGCCGTAGCCTGTGCCCATCCGCCTCCGGTAGTTGCCGTAGTGTAGGGGTACAATCCCACGAGGTAGATGGTTTCGTCTATGGAATAGTAGTAGTCGGTGATTGCACCGCTTGCATCCGAGAATCTCGTGGCGATGTCGTCAGTCCAGATGACGCGATTGTGTTGGTTATCATCATCGTCGGTATAGAGCGTAGTGTAATCGCCGTTGGTTTCGGACACCAGCACATAGGCATCGTACTTCTTGGTGGTGGAGAGAGTGGTTTCGTTACCGTCCCACGGTGCACGGGTTTGACCACCCGGCGATGTGGTGTTGGCATTTACCAAGATGGGAGTCGGCGGCACATCGCGGTCTTCCGTGCCGATATAGTGGTTTAGCTCTCTGTTGTAGCATCCGGTGAATGCCAACAGAACTAAAAGTCCTATGAAATAAATCTTTGTTCTCATAAGTTTATGATGTTTTTAATTGTTGTTACTGTTAGTTGAGGGGGTAAGGTTGTTATTCTTGGGCGCAACGGATGCGATGAGCGTATCCGGATGTATCGTTATACATTTTGGGATAATTGCCTCCCGGATCCAATGCAAAGTAGAATTCAAACTTGTTAGAAGTCCACGACACATCATCAATAGCACCGGATGTCCAATAACCTCCGTTTGAATTCATAGTAAAATTGTTATAGGACAATTGTCCACCATGAGTAACAAATGCAGCTATATCTCCGGCATCATTGACAACGAAGCTGGCAGTGTACGTGCCTTTAGCTGCCGTTGTATTACCGGGATTATATGTATCGAATATTTTGAATGTTTCAGCCGGAGGTACACGCCAGCCCGGAGGACATGGATCAAAGCAAGTTTTAGGATTCATCGCAATAGGGAATGTATTTGTATTGCCGGTACTACTGCTCGTAGCAAGGCGTGGTGCACTTGCTCCCGGATCACCCCAAAGGTCATCATTAAAGTCGGTTACAAATAATGGATTGCTTGAACTGAAGTTTGTCGGTTTTTGTATCGTTGATGCCACATCAGTGATACCTCCCAGTACAAAACTACTGCCTCCAAAATTAAGCGAGTTGCTGAATACTCCCCAGAACGGGTCTTTACGTCCCCACGTGTAGAAGAAGCCATTTGTTTCGTCGAGAACGGTAATATTCCCATTATTGACGTCACCCAAATCGTATTTCATTACTTTCATACCCGGTACTCCATTCTCTTCGTTCACCATAAAGCGGGTATATGCTTGGTTTGCCTCTTTGCCTGAACTTAGAGAAGGCACAATGGTTCGTCCGTCTACCACGTCATAGAGGTGATAATCATTAGAGGGGTCGTAGTTGGTACGCCACAAGTGCCACGACCAGAGAATTTCGTCGTCCGATGTATCACTACTGGTACCTTTGGTATCAACCAATGCCACCAAGGCATTACCGTTGTTGTTTGTAGCTGTGGAGTTAAAAGTGATTGCTCCGTGGGTTGCATCGTAAACCGGTGTGCTGATGATACCGTTCTTGCCGTTGGCTCCGCCCATCGACCAAAGAATCTTTGCCGTGTAGTTTTCGTTGGGGGTAATGGTACCCGTTAGGTTGCCTGCCTGGCTTGCCGGTACAACGCCGTTACCCATACTTTGAGCATCGAAGTAGTAAGCTTGCGAAGCGTTGGTATTTATGATGTACGAGTTGGCAGTGCCGTTTGCCGAAAGGTTGGTACCGGAGAGAGGCGTCACCGAGGGAGTTGCTTCCACATCCACATCTTGTGTAATGGCGGTACCTTCGTTCCATGCGGTAATGGCAACGTCGATACCCACTTCGCCTGCCATTTTGAATTTAAGCGATACTTTGTACGATTTTCCTTTGGTGGAAACGGCTTGCGTAGTTTCCAGTTGCAGCGGCACCACTTTGCCCGCCACCTCCGAACTGTTGATGGTAAGTGTGTATTCGGCGGTTCCCGTAGCACCGTCGGTAGTTACGGGCGGGAAAATGCCGTATGCCTGAATGGCAGCGGTGGTGGTGAGTTCGTACGCTTTGCCGGTGTAAGTCACATCGGTGTAGTTGGGCGTGGTGTTGTTGGACACTCCGTAGAGCGGCAGCGAATTTACCGTAGTACCCTGCGTAGTGCTGCCGTCGGCCAAGCCTACGGTAACGGTGCTCTTGATACCCGTAGAAATGTTGGTGAGGGTGATGTCGCTGATGGTGCCCCATTCGTTGATGGCGTGATCGTCTTCGGCATAAAGATAGATGTTGAGCAAGGTGCCGAGGTGGGCAAACTCCAATGTAGGTGATTTGTCCTTATTGGCACTCTTTTGGGGAGCAAACATCAGATCGGTTTTACCGTCGAAGGTTCCTTTAATGGTAGAAGTGGCTTTGGGTGTGCCGGCAGCACTTTGTTCCCAACCGCCACCGGTGGTAGACGAAGTATAGGGATACAGTCCCACCAGATAAATCTGTTCTTCGAGCGGATAGTAATACTCGGCCGCTGCGCCTGCCGCATTAGAGAAGCCGGTAGCTTCGCTGCTCGACCAGATAATACGGTTGGCGTGGTCTAGTAAGACGTCTTCGTAAAGAGTAGAGTAATCGCCGGAAGTCAATGACGCCAGTACATATGCGTCGAGTTTTTTGCTGCTACTGATAGTAGTTTGGTCGCCAATCCACGGGGTACGTGTGGTACTTTCGATGTTAGCGGCGCGTGCAGCTACCCTGATAGGGGTGAGGTCGGCGATAATCGCGTCGCGGTCTATGCGCTCAATTCTGTCTTCGGAAGCGCAAGCCGCAAGCATCATCGCTGCGGAAACTCCAAGCAGGAGAGTAGATGTTTTCATAAACACGTTATTTTATTGTTAGTAAATAGAGTAGTTCACCAAGGTGATACAGAGAAAAACAGAAAAGGCTGTCAGGATGTTTAACGAGGGGGTAGAGGAATAAGTACCATGGATGAACAAAACAAAACAGGCACAAATAGCCTGTTTTACCTATCACAATGTCACCATATCGTGCTTTTAGCTAACTCGCACTTTGAAGAAAACATGCCTTTAAACCGCATGCTATGCGTTGTTTTCCGCTACTTAACGAACCAACTCCGCGGAAACAACGAATCAACTTGGCGGAAACAACGAATCAACTCGGCGGAAACAATGAATTGTCAACGAAAAAACAACGAATCAACTGCCGGCTTAATAAATTATCCCGGCAAGTTAGTCTGTATATCCCGGCAGATTGTTGCGTTATCCCGGCAAGTTATCGCGCTAACTTGCCGGGATAATTTCATAAAGTTCTTTTTGGGAGAGTTTTTTCGCGCTGAAGGTGCTTTTTGTTTATTGACATAATTTCTCGGTATCACTCTGTGAGTGTGTGCATTAAGGCACTATTTTTACATAGTTTAACGCGCTATACTCGCACGAAAGTCACCAAGCCGTACTTTAGTCCGAAATAGGGGCGTTTTTCGAGGGTTCGTTTGACGTTTTGACATTTTGATAAGAACACATTATTAAACACCTACCTTGCGAATGTCGTGCATCTCGTATCCTCTGCCGAGAGCAAAACGTATCAGTTTACCTTTACGTTCGTAGTCGTTGGCGGCACGGATGCTTTTTTGTTTGGCGGCAAGCAGGTCGCGCAACGTATCGAGGTACTCTTCTTCGTCGATACTTTCCAGCGCTTGTTGTACAACCTCTCCGGGGATGTGCTTGATGTGCAGAGCGGCGGCTATCTTTACCTTGCCCCACTTGGCAAAGCGGTATTTGTCGCGTACGAAGGCACGGCTATAGCGCAGGTCGTCAACATACTTCTCTTCTATCAGACGATGCAGGATGCGTTGAGCAACAGGAGCATCAACCTCCCAACGACGCAGCTTTTCGGACACTTCGTGACTGCAATGCTCGGCTACGGAGCAATAGGCGGCGGCACGGTTAAAGGCTTCGGATTCGGTAAGTTCTTTCATAGGCGGGCTTCTATAAAACGGTCGTTGCGACTGATGTCTTGCCACAGAGTGACGTGACGATAGCCACTGTCGTGCAGCATCGAGCGGACTTCGACACCATACGCGCGGTTTATCTCGAAGAACAGTTGTCCGCCGGGCAGCAGCATCCGGCAACCCAATGCGGCGATGCGGCGATAGAAACGCAGCGGGTCGTTGTCGGGCACAAACAGGGCAGTCGCCGGCTCCCACTCCAGCACGTTACGCTCCATTGCCGACTTCTCGCTTTCGGTAACATAAGGAGGGTTGCTTACAATCACATCGAAGCGGGCGGTATCGTCGGGAGCATCGTCCCACACATCGCGACACACCCAACGAACGTTGGCTTGTAGCATCTTGCCGTTGACACGGGCTACGGCAAGGGCTTCTTCGGAAACATCCCACGCTTCCACTTCGGCAGCAGGCAAGGCACGGCTCAACGATACGGCAATGCAACCGCTGCCGGTGCCGATGTCTAAGATGCGTGCCTCGGGCGACACAGTTGTCAGCATCCGCTCTACTAACTCTTCGGTTTCGGGACGGGGAATAAGGGTTGCAGGGGTCACCCGAAAGCTTTGTCCCAGAAAGCGGGCTTCTTGCAAGATGTATTGAATGGGTTCGTTTTGTAACAGTCGGGCAAGAATGTTTTGCCACTGATGTCCGGCATCTGCCGATAATGTTATACTTTTGTCCAGATAATAATCCGTGGTGCTTTGTCCCCACAGCTCGCAACAGAGCAACCGTGCCAGATTGCCGGCTTCGGAAGCGGTATAGACAGGGAGTAAAAGCTGCTTGACTTGGCGGGGGGTGATGTTCATTGCTGTGATTCTTTTTTTCTATTTGCAAAGCAAAAGTAGTACAATTTATAAAAAGAGATGCTTTATGGAAGACGAAATGTATATGCGGCGCTGTCTGCAATTGGCTAAAAACGGACTGGGTCGCGTGGCACCCAATCCCATGGTAGGTGCCGTAGTGGTATGCGACCACCGCATCATAGGCGAAGGCTACCATATATATTATGGTGGTGCTCATGCCGAAGTCAACGCCATTCGTTCGGTGAAAGATGCTACGCTACTGAAGCGCTCCACCATTTATGTCACTCTGGAACCTTGTGCACACTACGGCAAGACACCGCCGTGTGCCGACCTTATCATCGACCGGCAGATACCGCGCGTGGTAGTGGGTTGCCGCGACCCGTTCGACCAAGTAGACGGACGAGGTATAGAGAAGCTACGGGCGGCAGGCTGCGAAGTAACGGTGGGTGTACTCGAAGCCGAATGTCGCGCCCTGAACCGTAGTTTTATCACCTTTCACACCCGTAAGCGTCCGTATGTCACCCTAAAGTGGGCGGAAAGTGCCGACGGATTTGTTGACCGCCTGCGCCGCAGTGCCGACGACGGCGAACCGGCACGCTTGTCTACCCCACTCACCACCATGCTGGTGCACAAGCGACGCGCCGAACATGCCGCCATTATGGTGGGAGCACGCACAGCCCTACTCGACCGACCGCAACTCACCGTGCGCTACTGGGCAGGAGGCTCGCCGGTAAAGGTGGTGGCGGACAGTAGCCGCCCGCTGAGCCAATGGCTGCACGAGCTGTACGAACAAAACATACAATCGGTGTTGGTAGAGGGAGGAAGCCGGTTGCTGCAAGCCTTTATCGACGGAGGAGTGTGGGACGAAGCATGGGTGGAAGAGAGTGCGACCATGCTGGGCGGCGGCGTGAAAACACCTGCTATTCAAGGTGCTTATGAGAGCGAACAACATTTCGGCATAAACTTCCGTCACTACCGAAACGAGGCAGATTTCAATTAAAAATCATCGCATCAAACCAAATAATCCCTACTTTTGTTGCTTCTAACAAAGGCAACAAATAAATAACGTAGATTTTATGAAGACCAATCTTAGTTCTCAAATTACTCTCAACAGGGTTTCACCAAGGTACTACAAACCTGAGAATGCGTTTGAGAAGTCGGTACTAACCCGACTGGAACAAATTCCGACAGACATTTACGAGTCTCCCGAAGAAGGAGCAAACCATGTAGCCGCAGAGATAGCACAACTGATTCGCGAGAAACAACGTGCCGGACGTTTCTTTGTGTTGGCTTTGCCGGGCGGCAACTCCCCGCGCAACCTGTTTACGGCACTTATCCGTATGCACAAAGAAGAGGGACTGAGCTTCCGCAACGTGGTAATATTCAACCTCTACGAATACTACCCGCTGACACCCGACGCCATCAACAGCAACCTGAACTCGCTGAAAGAGATGTTTCTCGACCATGTGGATATTGACAAACAAAACATCTTCACTCCCGACGGCACCATTGCTAAAGATACCATTTTTGAACATTGCCGCCTGTACGAACAACGCATCGAAAGCTTCGGCGGACTGGATGTGGCTGTTCTGGGCATCGGACGTGTGGGCAACATCGGCTTCAACGAACCCGGTTCGCGCCACAACTCCACTACCCGCCTGATATTGCTGGACAACGACTCGCGCAACGAAGCTTCCAAAATGTTCGGCAGCTTGGAAAGCACTCCTATCAGTTCTATCACCATGGGCGTATCTACCATCTTGGGAGCAAAGAAGGTGTACCTGCTTGCATGGGGCGACGAAAAAGCCAACATGATTAAAGCCTGCGTGGAAGGCGAAGTGACCGATACCATACCTGCCTCGTACCTGCAAACGCACAACGATGCACACGTGGTGATTGACCTTTCCGCAGCCGCCAACCTTACCCGCATCCACCACCCTTGGTTGGTGACCTCGTGCGAATGGAACGACAAACTCATCCGCTCGGCTATCGTATGGCTGTGCCAACTCACCGGCAAACCCATCTTGAAGCTTACCAACAAAGATTACAACGAAAACGGTTTGAGCGAATTGCTTGCGCTGTTCGGCTCTGCCTACAACGTTAACATCAAGATATTTAACGACCTTCAACACACCATCACCGGCTGGCCGGGCGGAAAACCCAATGCCGACGACACCTATCGTCCCGAACGTGCCAAACCCTACCCCAAACGAGTGATTATCTTCTCGCCGCACCCCGACGACGATGTTATCTCCATGGGCGGAACACTTCGCCGATTGGTGGAACAGAAGCACGAAGTGCATATCGCCTACCAAACATCGGGCAACATTGCCGTGGGCGACGAAGAGGTAGTACGCTTTCTGCACTTTATCAACGGATTCAACCAGCTCTTCAACAACAGCGAGGACAAGGTCATCAGCGATAAGTACAACGAGATACGCGACTACCTGAATAAGAAAAAAGACGGCGACCTCGACACACGCGACATCCTTACCATTAAAGGTTTGATACGCCGCGGCGAAGCACGTACCGCCTGCACCTACAACAACATTCCGCTGAGCCGCTGCCACTTCCTCGACCTGCCGTTCTACGAAACCGGACGCATCAAGAAGAATCCGCTGAGCGAAGCCGACGTGGAAATTGTACGCAACCTGCTGCGCGAACTAAAGCCTCATCAGATATTTGTTGCCGGCGACCTTGCCGACCCGCACGGCACACACCGTGTATGTACCGACGCCGTATTTGCCGCCGTCGACCTCGAAAAAGAAGAGGGTGCCAAGTGGCTGAAGGATTGCCGCATCTGGATGTATCGCGGTGCGTGGGCAGAGTGGGAAATCGAGAACATCGAAATGGCTGTGCCTATCAGCCCCGAAGAACTGCGCGCCAAACGCAACTCCATATTGAAGCACCAGTCGCAAATGGAAAGTGCCCCTTTCCTCGGCAACGACGAACGCCTGTTCTGGCAACGCAGCGAAGACCGCAACCGCGGCACCGCCGACCTCTACGACAAGTTGGGATTGGCATCCTACGAAGCGATGGAAGCTTTTGTAGAGTATATCCCGCTGTAAAGCACTTTACGATTCGATAAAAGCAAGTCGCGTAACGAACAGCCCCGACAAAGGGCAGTTGTTACGCGACTTTTTGTAGATACTCTGCTCGGCGAACTATGATTTAGGTTATCGGCGAGGTGCAGAGCATAGAGGGTTGGGAACGCATCATCAACTCTTTATCACAAGACTATGTCGATGAGTACGAAGTGTTTATCAGCGGCTCTATTCTTCCGTATAGTAACCGCGTTCAGCTTCGGTGCCGTCCACCATGCGCCGGATTGTACCTTTACCTCCTTGTTCTTTCTGATAAAGCTCTTCGTAGTCGCGTGTATAAGATGCTTCGGGCACTACATTCACAAGAAAAGTCATATCCGCCTGCCGTGCAGGGAAAATATTGCCGAAGATGCGAATGTGATGTTTCACCTCACCTATATTCTTATTACTGTCGTAAGTGGCGTGGAACATACGACTGCGATGTTCGGGAATCACGACATGTTCGCTTTTATCTACGAGAATACATCCGCACGAAGGTTGTATGTCGTAGATAATGAGCGGTTCATTACCTACATTGGTAACTTTAAACATTATATCCAAATGCTGCCCCCGCTTAATGGGGTAATAATGACGCAGCGAATCTTTGATTTGTACCGACGTATATTTCAACTCTCTGCGGCACGAAGTGCCTGTAAATAGAATGGGTACAAACAGGGATAAACACAATAGAAGTTTCTTCATAAGTAAATTATCTAATTATTTTACAAAAGCAATTTCATCGACAGCCATTTGTTCTCTTTCTTTCATCGAACCGATTAACCGAATGGTGAGCCGGGTAACACCGTCCATAGAGAAAGGAACGGATTTCTTTATCATGTGACTTTTGCCGTCACTACTTATCACCTCCTTGTCGTAAGATACCAAAGGTAACGTCCGGTAAAGCACATCATTCTTGTAAATCTCTAACTCGACAGGCGGGAAGATGTGATGTCGGGGCATCTGCAAAAAACTAAACTTGAGCGTACCACTACCGGTAATGTCGTTTACAGAGAAATTCAAATCGACCGACTTGGCGGGAAAAACCACCCAACCGCAATGGTAGTTACCCGGGAATCCGTGTACAGCATCCGTTAAGGTCAACAATTCCGCACAAGCAGGTATGTCATCCTCATCGTTGTGTATCATTACCTTGGGCATAATCCCCGAAAGTAAGTTATTCGATATATCAGAGGGCGGCATCATGTATTGCTCCCACTCGGTCAAATAGTCGTGAATGGTTTGCTCGGCTTCATTATAATATTGAATAGTGCCGACAGATGCAGCATCATAAAGATCCTTCTTCACACCTTCTATCCACGCTTTCGGACACATGTTGTACATACGTGCCATCTCCAAAAGAGGAAACGACAACGCTGTACGAAGCTGTTGCAAATTCGTCCGCTCCTGCCCTTCGCTTTGTTCAATGAAAGTATTTAGTCCATTATAGAAATCATAAAACTTACTTGCCGAGAAATAGAGTTGTTTCAGCTGGTTACTCCCCATGTATAAGTGGAAGGGCTTGTTATGGGGAAACTGATCCTCAAGCAGCATATAGTAATTATATATCCACTTGTAAGATACCGGATAGGCTTTCTTGAGGAACTCTTTCGCAAGCGCTTCGACCGAACGGTTGGGGTTGCGCAGCAGTCCTGCAAGTACGGCTGTTTTGAGATCTCCGAACGTAGCATACAAGTAGCCGCTACCATTCAGAAAGATGCCATCCACCTGTTGCTTTTTATAGTATTGCAACCGTAAGCGGGCTACTTTCAGGATAGGGAAAGGGGTCAGATAATCATCGAAATTATTGATGTAGTCCCATACATAAAGATGTTTTATAACCCGTCGCCATTGCGTAAGTTGTTTCACAAAGCGGTTATGAGGGTTTGGTTCCTTGTCGGTAAGACAGAAAGGCAAGGACATGGCGCTGATAATCACACCCACATTTTGAGGCAAGGGATGCGTAGGCGGTTGCTCCGTGGAGAGATAGGATAAAATAAAGAATTTATGCACCGGAAAACGTTTAGACAACTGCTCCACAAAATGCGTCACAGCCGGTGTGCTGCTGTTCGCCGTATTGCCCAGCCGGGTACAATTGTTACAGGTACAAGCATCCGGACAGTCGGTCGGTGCTATGACAATGCGGATGCTTTGATACTCGCCAAAGTTCTCTACGATATAGTCTACTGTACGTTGATAGAGTTCCTGAGACGAGAAACAGAGTTGGGCGGAGTTTTTGTGTCCGTGCACCGTAGCATTAAAGGCTTCATTGTTCTCGGCATCCACTGTTTTTTTTAAGTTATGCCCCCATATCCCCCAATCGGCATCGAAGTTGTTCAACCCCAACTCGGCGGATGTGGCTGCATCCAGTCCGGTAGGTGAATAGATGTTTCGGTAACAAAAACCAGAGTCGGACAAACAGTCACCTGCATAAATGTCGGTAATTTCTGCCGACTGATTGGTAGCACGTGTGCCACACGAACATGCCAAAGAGATAAGAAAGGTGACACAGCATACCATGACTATATAATTAGAACGAGAGGTAGAGTTGAGCATAAATATTATAAAGATTCTTATATTGGTTATTGAAATTGCAATAGGTAAACCAACTGCCCGTCAGTCCCAAAGTGATATGCGAGGTGCACAAGTATTGTCCCCCCATACCCAGCTGTGCATTGATATGCGCAAACGAGCCGGGCAATGCTTGGTCTAACGACAACGTCTCCGGTGCGGTACCAATAGCTGCCGTTGCAAAGACACGCGTATGCATATCACTCAACGGATAGTAAGCGGCACCAGCCTGCAAGTTATAGTAGAATTTACGGTTGTACAGATGCAAGTCCAGTCGTGAAGTCATCCGGAACGCTTCTATATTTTTAGCGAGGTCGCCCCCCAAAGTAATCATATTGACACCGGGGTCGATTCGGCGGTAGCCTGCATGTGCGCCTACCTCCCATTCGCTGTGCAAATAATGTGTAAAAGCCGCTGTAGCAGTAAACACAGGGAAATAGCGGTTACTCCACGCCACATTGGCTTGTCCACTCCAGCGTTCACTAAACTGATGCATCCACCCGGCTTGCAGTTTCACACCAATGCCACCCTGTACACGCTCGCCTTCCACAATTTCCGCCTTATCGGGACCGCTGCGACCGGCATAATCTATTTCTGCGGTGTAGCTGTCGCGAAGAGTGATACGCGTATATTCGCCCGTTACCAGTGAAGTAATGGTGTAGTTGTCGCCGTAGCGTGCACGGAGATAGGTAAGTCCCACCAGATTATGGAACGTTCGACGTTCCAACCCCTTAAGATGTTGGTGAAAGGTTCTTTGCTCGTTGCGTGCGGGTTGATAAAACTGCTGATAGTAGTATGCCGAATCGGGCTGATGAGCTGTCTCGAACACCAATCCCTTTGCATACTTCAACTCTATGTTACCGGGATTGTGACAGAGAGCACTGTCGAGCAAAGCCAACGCATGGTTGGTATCTTTGGCTTTGCCCAACTGCAAAGCATACGCCTCGCTACACTCGGAAAAAGCGTTTTTCACCTCGGTATTATCGGGATAAGTAGAAAGCATAGGCCTCAACAAATCCAGCGCTTTGAGATAATCGCCGTTGCGCCTATACACAATAGCCTGCTTGATGCGGAAGAAGAGTTGATTGGGATACTCCTTAAAGCCCAAAGCCGTATAGGTAGTGAAGTCATCGTTCTTGCCCAATAAGTCCGAGGATGCAATCGCATAGTTCAATCCGTCTATGCTCCGCGGATTCAAGGCAACCAAACGGGTAGCCGTGCGATAGGCTTCGAGAGTAGCCCCGTCTTGCATACACCGCTTAATATAAGGCACTGCCATTTCTTCGTAGCCGATTACATAGAACAGCCGTTCATCGCTCGCACTATCACATTGTTCAATAGACGAAAGGTAGAGTTCCATCGCATCGGCGGTGTGCCCTTCCTTATCTAAGATAAGTGCCCGCATACGTGTGGCATCGTCGTACTTGGGATAGTTCAGTAAAAGTGTGTCCAACACCGCCTCTGCATCTTGATAGCGTTTCATACCCACATAGCATTGCATACGTTTCTCCATGGCTGTCAGGCGCATATCGGAGGCATCGGCATGAAGCCACACAAAGTTTGTATGAGGCAATGCCTCGGCATAACGGTCATAAGTCATCAAATCGTTGGCTTCTTTTAGATGATACTCACAAAGCGTTTCCTCAATATCCGTATCGTCGGGATAGCGCAGATACAAACGGTTGAGTATATTAAATGCTTTCTCTTTCTCGTTCGTGCCTTTATATAAAAGGTATTCGTTGTAGAGTACCTCTTTATTTTCTCTGCCATAGCGCAGGGATGCTTGACGAATATAATACAAGGCATCGTCGATGTAGCGTCGCATCACAGAAGTACGAAGCAAGTAGTTCAGCGTTTCGTTATCGCGTTTTCCCCGTTGCCATGCCAACCCGTAGAGCACATAGGGGTCTTTGTTATTCTCCATACCGGCATACTCCTGTAAGATATTGTCATAAAGGTTTTGCAAGTGTGGCGTGCTATGCACCTTTATGCGACCGTTTAAATACGTCAGAGCTTCCTGATAGCGGGTTAATTGAGCTAAGATACTTGCTTTTTTGTCAATAAGCACCGTGTCGTTGGGTATCATAGAGAGTCCGATGTTAGCTTGTTCGAGGGCTTTTTCAGATTCGCCCGCTTTCAAATAAAGGTTACACATATCAAGGTAATATTGCCCGTTGTGTGGCGACAAGGTTATCAACTCTTTCAGTTGTTCGATAGCCTCCGGTTGCCGACCGGTTGTTTTGAGTTGCTGATAGTAAGTTTCCAAGTCGCCAATTAGCTCTCGTCGCAAAATGGTATCGTTAGGGTAAATCTGATTGACACGTCGCAAGAGACGTCGCGATTCCTCCAAGTTACCTTGTTTACGATAGATATCTATTTTGCGACGCCACAATCCTTCCCAATAAGGGTCCACCTCAAGCAATTCATTAATGTAGCAGATAGCACTGGAATAATTGCCGGTAATATCCTCCAAATCGACCAACATTTGCTTGGCATGCACATTATTATAATCATACCCTACGGCTTTAAGCAAGTGATAACGTGCTTGGTCATAGTTGGCTTTATTATACCAATATTTACCTTCCAACCATTCCAAGTCGGACACTTGCGGAAATTTCTTTGTCGCTATGTCCAACAATGCTTTACCCTCCTCCCAGTCATCATCGGCATAATATTGTTGTACGGTGCGGGCATATTGTTCGGGCGTGACGAGTTTACCTTGCGACATCGCCCACGTCACAGGGAGTATCCACAACAACGCTCCCCATAAAAAGGCTTTCAATGTAATATAATATTTCATGATTCGGTAGATTGTTGTTTAAACCCTGCTCGTTCCATTTTTTTCCATTTAAAGTCGCGTGCCAAGAGGTAATTGGCATATCCTCTGAGCGAAAAGAATGTGAGCAGCGGATGATAAATAATAGGTTCGAAGCAGGAAGCCAATATCAGCAATCCGTATTCGCGTATGGTTTTGTAGTGCATCCCCGCGTAATAGTCGAACGCAATTACAATAAGTGTCATGAGTTGACAGAATCCGTATATGGCGAAAAATATAAGCCATGCCGTATGCCAATTGACACCGTGGGTTAGAGCCAGATAGAGAAAAGCAAAGAAGCCGAAACATTCGATAAACGGTGCCAGAAACTCGAATAGCACGATATAGGGCAGCGTAATCAGTCCGGTTTGGTGATACTTCTTATTAAATATCATTTTATGGTGCGTTACCAATGTTTGAATCAGTCCGCGTGCCCAGCGTATGCGCTGGCGTTGCAGCATGAGGATGCCGGGTGCACCCTCTGTCCAGCAACAGGTATCGGCAATTTGCACGATACGGTAAGGTAGATTGAAGTCGCACATATAGCCTGTCATACGTGTAATCATATCCATATCTTCGGCAAACGAAGTCCCGTCGTAACCACCTGCGGCTATGGCTATCGAACGGTCGAAAAGTCCGAATCCGCCCGACACATTGGGCATACCATTAATAGCCCCCCACCCCATTTTACCTATTAAGAACGAACGCATGTATTCTAATTGCTGAAACAATGGGATGGGCGAACGCGGCATGCGTACCTGTTTCATTACACCTTTGTCTATCACGCATCCATTGCCCATGAGCATGATGCCGCTTACGGCAATAATTCGTTTATCGTCCGATTGATTAAGGATAGGCCATATGCAAGCGTAGAGAGCATCGGTAGAGAGGATACAGTCGACATCCGTACATATAAAATAGGGGTATTGAGCCGTATTGATTCCGGCGTTCGAAGCATCGGCTTTAGTACCTCCGTTTTCCTTGTCGACCAATGTAAGTTTATCGTATTGAGGCAGTGTAGAGCGAAACATCCGTCGATAGGGCTTGGTTTTAATACGTTCTATATAGGCGTACGGCACTTCCACCAACCGGAAGTAGTCTATCATCTTTTGCAACGTACTATCCGTGCTACCGTCGTTTACTATCACCACTTCAAAGAGAGGATAGTCCAAGGCAAGCATCGAGTTTACATTGTCAATAATGGTAGTCTCTTCGTTGTAAGCAGGGGCAATGATAGAGATACCCGGCGTGTAAGGCGACTTTCGTATGACACGTTTGATGTAGTTATGCATATAGTCCCCCCAGCGATGTCGGAGTAAACTAAAAGATAAAATAGAGAAGATGATAAAACTAAGTATCAACAATGCAGAATAAAAGAATACTGCATAGTTAAAGAAATCAAGCAAAAAAGTTCTCATATAGTAGGATTGATATGTATTATTAATGGGTTTTTTACATGGAGAAATAAGATACATGTATCTTTTCCGGCTTGCCGTTCAAGCTCGCCGAACAGTTTACGCCCCACGTCCGGTTCGCTATAGAGTGCACGTAGTATAGAGAGGCGAATGAGTATATTATCTTCTTTATTATAGGTGTTGTACAGAAAGGTTTCAGACTGTTCGGAGGGTATTTCGCCCAATGCCGTTACGATGGCTCGCTTCACCTCTTCGGGCTGCATGGCATACATTTCCATAAAGAGAGGAGCACTCTCGCGATACTTCATAGCACCCAGCGTGGTAATGGCATCGCCACGAATACACGGATTGTGAGCGGTGACGTATTCCGCCACCGTAGGGAGATCTTCGACACTGTTCGATAGTCGGATTTCTTTAATGATGAACCCTTTGGTGTTGTCTTCGATCGAAGTATCCAACCATTTACTAAGTTGCAGCGTGTTGTGCTTTACCTTTTTGCGATAAACCAATCCGTTGTGTACGTTCATCATCCCCCACGGTGTGAGGTTGACCGTAGTATCTTCGTTCAGGAAACGAAACGGATCGCCTTGGCTCAACCACAAATAAGCACAACGTCCGTTAAACCGCAATTTGAAATTACGATGATAAAGAATGCGTACCAAAACCGCCTCGGACACATAACAATTGATACTTTCGACCGCTTTAAGTGCGGTAATTTTGCGATCGACACGGCTAAATTGAATAACACGCTCCAGAAAACGGGTGATTTGAAAGACTGTTTGAAGTTCCTGATAATTGTGCGAGTTTATTTGCCCCTCGTAAAGGGTATTTATTTCGGACAGAATAGCTATAATTCGGATAGTAAACTCCGTCTTGGCACGTTTGCGCGAATTGTATTGCAAACGTGCGGTTATCTCGGCATGACTTAGCATACGGCTATCCAAGGAAATATCCAGTAGCTTGTCGTAATATTGACGATACATCCGGACGCCCAGTCGCTGTCGTTTCTTTCGCAGGTGGTTTACTCGCCAGATCCACAATAAGAGTGCGATGTAGAAAAACAGACATGTGGTAAGAAAGAAGGCGCAAATTCTGATAATCAAAGAATGACCGATAAAGGTATCGAAAATCCAATAAAAGAAGTAATTGGCATAATCTATACCATATAAAAAATCTTCCATAAATTAATCTCCCTATAAATATTCAACTTATACATTATTAGTTTAGACAAAAACAGAAATGAACAGAAAATTTCGTTGTATAAACGTTATTTCATGCCGCAAAGATAAATACACCTTTCTAAAAAGCAACGTTTGATGTAATAAAAAAGATATTTATTTAAAGTTATTCTTCATATAATACACAATACTGTCGAATATTTACAATTATATGGCTGCTAAAAACCGATAACGCGGTTAAAAACATCTACTCACAGATTATTCTACCCGTCTGTTAGATTCTTCTAATTCTTCAAAAAATTAGTTCTTGTTACCTAAAAACAGAGAGCGCTACTAAAGTTAAGGTCATTCGCTAAGAAAATGCAGTTACTTCAAAAACCCCATCACATTCTGATACGCCGTAATATTATATGTTCCGTCGTTATTGCGCGTAATTTGTTCCAGTAGTACCATGCACGAGTCGTTGGTCAGGCAGAAAGGCACTACGCTCTTTGCCTCGTTATTCCATTCGTCCATCTCTACTTTATACGCACCTAAGTAGGTTTTTACGTTGATGCTCAACAGCAATGTATCGTGATGATAAGCGTTCAGCATCTCACCTTCGTACTTCAACCGACATTCGGGCAGAAAGGTGTGATAGTCGCCAACGGGTACTCTCGCGCCTTTAGGGTATTTAAAATAGGCATAACCTATCTCTTTGCCCGAAAAGTCGAGCGGTCTTGCTAAAACTCGCTGACCGTAAGCTTGAATCATCGGCTTGTGTCCCAGCTCCCGACGCAGGTAGTCGTAGCTGTCGCCAAGCTGCTGCAATTTGTTGTACTCCGCGAGGTCGGAGGTTTTAATGGTTGGCACCTCTTTAAGTTTGGACGTCTGCTCGTCCCATAACGAAAGCGAGCGCGCCAACTGCACCATGCGATGTTCTTGTGCGGCAATGCCGATGCTTCGTGCCGAGATACCGGGGATGTAGGTAAGCAATACAATCACAATCGAACTGATAAGCAGCATCAGTCGGTAGTTACCCCATCGCTTGCTTGCAAGAAAGAAGACAAACAGCGTCATCAGCACACTTGCCGCCAGCAGATACACGCGTGCCTCGGTGAAACTGTATTGCATGATGCGATGCATCGTACCCTCCCAAAAAAGTACCAGCGGCGGAATGGCTATCAGGGTAAACGCGCGGTAGAACCAATTGTAGTAGCGTCTGGAAACAATGAGTTGCGACATGTGTCCGCTAAACGCCGCGATGATAAACGCCATCACCATGGCTGCCACACCGCCCTTGGGCAGTTCCCACCGTATTAATATAGTAAACGCATAGACGTACAAGATAACGGTGTAGACAATGATGGCAGGCGAAAGGATGAAGTTCAACACTACCTGCACCGCCTTGGGAAGCACTTCCCACCCTTCGCTCTCTTTATCTTGCAGGTAGCAAAAAAGCAGCGGGACAAAAAGATAGAGTATCAGCATCAAACCATACCCGTAGAAGTATGTCCACCCTTTCCAGTCGAAGATATAGCACGCCGATGCGTAAATGGCAGCCACTGCACCCAGTAGCAAAAAGCCAATGAGGAAAGCAAAGAGGCAGTGTATCAACATCTTTACACTTTGACGGGCAAACACGGTGTTGTCGGCAGCCTTGCGGTGCCCCAACATCAGGAACACCACTAAGAGCATGGTAAACGGATAGCCCGACGAATTGGTAAAATCTTCCAGATAGAAGCGAAGCAGATAGAGCGGCACAACCAAGAAGAAGGTCAGGTAGTAAACAAAGCGCGCCTTCTCTTTAAAGAAGTAGTTGCAGCAGTAGGCAACCGCGAACAGCAACGGGAAGAAAAGCTGCATATTGAACTCCGGTGAATTGCCACCCTTGGAGCGACTCATTAAATAGATAATGAAGAAGAAGATACCCAGCGCAATCTCTACGGGATGCGCCAACAACACGACTATCGTCCGGTTGTACAAAGTGCGGAGAGGAAGCTTTTTCATTGTGAGGTGTTTTGATGGTAAGTGAGCTGTCTGTTAAGACTTTGCAAGTTTAAACAAAAGATTGAACATGACAAAGTAAATTTCCTAAAAGCTGATTATAAATATATAACAGCGCGATTTCACATAAATTACTCTCACTTAAAAACAAATCTATACTTATTGCGTTATATTTGCACCGATTTTAATGACGTTATGGCAAGAATCATTCAGACATTGTTGTTATTTCTACTGCTCGTATTCTTTTGGGAATACGCCGGCAACGGCAAAGACGAACCCTCGCGGGTAAACGTCGAGACGGTTGCGGGGATGCAAGAACCGGGAAGTTACGCTTCGGTGCATCACGACTACCTCTTGCAAGATGCCGAACCGAATCCTTTTGCCGGACAAATCGGTCAACGTACGTTTGCACGTTCTCTGCGGGCACAACTCAGCGAACACGAATTTCTTTCGCTGCCTGTGAATCGCCGTTTGGCACACCGCACCGCCCTACTGGCACAACTCAACGAACAACGTTCGTATATCTACCCCCAACGTCTCACCCGTTCGGCGTGCGACTATTACATCTTCACACTAAGGCACATAGTGATTTAGCCCTCTTAAAGGAATGCTTACCTGCCCTACGGAGTGGGTAGGCTGTACCGCCATGTCGTGACGGTACATGATTTATTCACCGAAACACAACCATTTATTCCTTTAATTATGTCTACATCACCCATTATCGATACCTCTTATTTGGTATCGAATCATCCTCATATAGGCAAACGTACCAACGTTGCCAACCTTGCATTGTCCATCACACTTATTGTGCTGGGTATCGCCGCATTCTTAACTACCTTCCTGCTGAAACAGCCCTCTTCGGCTGTCGGCATGGCACTAATGGTAGTGGGCATCGGACTGTTTGTTTACGGTGCGATGCGCCTTGTCCGCCAAAGCCGAAGCGTAGTGTTTCTGCCCACACAAAGCGCACTGAAGAAACATACGCTCTATTTCGACCTGAAAGAACTTCACAACCTGAAAGAGCTGGTAGAGAACCGCAACTTTTCGGCAGTCATCAACCTGAAAAGCACCCATAGCGGCAACGTACGCATGGATGTGCTCTTGTCGGGCTGCAACGGATTTGCCGCCGTGCAACTGTTTCAGTTTGTGCCCTACAACTACACCCCCGTTACCGACATCACCTATTACACCAACGAGGATGCGCAACGTTTCGCACTCTTTCTGCGTCAAAGCAGCACAAAATAAGCGAAGAGAACACCTACAAATCTTTTAAAACAAAGTGATATGCAAAACTCTTTTTTTAGTCGGTTCACACCCAAAGAGCCCAAGTTCTTCCCTATGCTGAGAGAACTCAGCGACCTTGTAGTACAAACGTCGGCACTGCTCAGCGAATCGGTGAAACACAACACTCCCGAAGAGCGTGTAGATTACTATCACCGCATCAAAGAGAAGGAGCGCGAAGCCGACGGCGTGGCTCATCACATTTTCGACCAACTGAGCACTACGTTTATCACGCCGTTCGACCGCGAAGACATCCACCAACTGGCTTCGCACATGGACGATGTGATAGATGCCATTAACAGTTGCGCCAAACGCATCGCTATCTACAACCCCCGTCCTATCGGCGAAAGCGGACACGAACTGTGCCGCCTCATCGACGCGGGAGCGAAGCTGATCCAACAGTCGATGCCGGAACTGGAACGATTCCGCAAAGACTCGTCAACACTGGTGAGCTACTGCAACCAACTGCACGACATAGAGAACCGTGCCGACGATATCTACGAAGAGTTTATCACCCGCCTGTTTAAGTACGAAACCGATTTTGTGGAGATTATCAAAATCAAAGAAATCATGCACGAAATGGAACGTATCACCGACATGGCGGAATATGTGAGTAAGATATTAAAGAATTTCATCGTAAAATATGCCTAAACCTGTATGGAACTACTTGTTATCATCATAGTCTTAGCTTTGCTCTTCGACTTTATCAACGGGTTCCACGACGCCGCCAACTCCATCGCTACTATTGTATCGACCAAAGTGCTCACACCCTTCCAAGCGGTGTTGTGGGCGGCGTTTTTCAATTTTGTTGCCTTTTGGATAGCCAAGCACATCATTGGCGGTTTCGGCATCGCCAACACGGTATCGAAAACCGTTTACGAAGAGTTCATTACACTGCCCGTGATATTGGCGGGCATCATTGCGGCTATCATCTGGAACCTGCTGACATGGTGGAAAGGCATCCCTTCGTCGTCATCGCATACGCTCATAGGCGGTTTTGCCGGTGCAGCCATTATGGCGAGCGGCTTTAGTGCCATCCACACCAGCATCATACTAAAGATTGCAGCATTTATCTTCTTGGCACCGATTATCGGTATGACGATTGCGCTGCTGTTTACGCTGATTGTGCTGCGCATCTGCAAACAGGCACGTCCGCATCGCGCCGAGCGGTGGTTCAGACACCTACAGTTGGTATCGTCTGCTTTGTTCAGCATCGGGCACGGTCTCAACGATTCGCAAAAAGTAATGGGTATTATTGCCGCCGCCATGATTGCCGCCCACCCGCTGGGCATCGGCTTGGGCATACAAAGCATCGACGACATGCCCGAATGGGTAGCATTCGCCTGTTTCACGGCTATCTCACTGGGCACTATGTCGGGCGGCTGGAAGATAGTACGCACCATGGGCACACGCATCACCAAGGTAACTCCCATGGAAGGAATGATTGCCGAAACGGCGGGTGCGTTTACCCTCTACCTCACCGAAATACTGAAGATTCCGGTAAGTACCACGCACACCATTGCGGGTGCCATTATCGGCGTAGGAGCGACCAAACGACTGTCGGCGGTGCGCTGGGGTGTAACCAAAGAACTGCTTACGGCTTGGGTATTGACGATTCCGGTGAGTGCGCTACTGGCAGCAGGTGTGTATGGAGTGATGACACTATTCTGAGATGCTTTTCTGACCTTGCTTTCCCAACCAAGAAAGTCCTATTACTAATAGAGACGAGAACATAGAGATAAAAAAGTAAGTCACCAGAAAGCGAAAGAAAAAACTCTCGGAATCAAACATAATGGAGATTGCTCCTGCCAAACAAGCGGAAATGCCATTCATGATGCCGAATCTCTTTAGCGACTTTATCATCTCGGCATTATTCTTCGTTTTATTTTCCATACTATCACCTTTTTTAGTTATCATACATTATTTATGGCACAAAGAAAACAATAATTCTTCATATCGCAATAGCAATGAGTAGTTAACATACCTTCTATCCCGACAAAAGCAATCTCAATATTTGTCAAACCGGGCGATAGTCCTTACTTTTGCGCACACCTTAATAATATAATATGGTATTCTTCCTTATCATACTCCTTGTTTACGTGGGCATCAATGTGTGGCTGTTTTACGGATTGTTGCAAGCGGTGGCGGGTTTGCCGTTGGCGGCAAAATGGGCTGTCGGCATTGTGTACTGGGCGTTGGCGTTCTCGCTGATGTTGATGCAGGTACTGCGCGATAAAGACCTTTCGCCTACGCTGGGCAATATGCTGTACCGCATCAGTACGGGATGGCCGGGTTTCTTTTTCTACTTGGCACTGTTTTATGCCGTCGCCTCGTTGCTGCGGCTTACCGGTGTGCAGTTGCCCCATGCTTTTGCATCCTGTGCGGGGTTGACGGTGTTGCTGCTGACCTACGGTTATATTCATTTCCGCCATCCGGTGGTACGGCAGATGCAGCTGGAACTCCCCCACCCTAACTCCGACACCTCGCCCTTGCGCATCGTCGCCGTAAGCGACATTCATCTGGGTTACGGCATCGGGCGCAGCCGACTGAGAACATTTGTCGACCGAATAAATGCCGAACATCCCGACCTGATACTGATAGCGGGCGACCTCATCGATATGTCTATCGTGCCGCTCAAGAAGGAACGAATGCACGAAGAACTTTCTCGCCTCGAAGCTCCCTTGGGCATCTATATGGTGCCGGGCAACCACGAGTATATCAGCGGAATAGAAGAGTCGACGGCATTTATCAACCGGACGCCCGTGACGTTGCTGCGCGACAGCATGGTGTTGCTGCCCGGCGGCATACAGCTCATCGGTCGCGACGATGCAAGCAACCGCCGGCGAAAGCCGCTGAAAGAGTTGCTGGCATCCGTAAATCCCCATGCGCCGGTGTTTGTAATGGATCATCAGCCAGCCAACGAAACCGTGAGCGGAGTGATAGACGCGGGTGTCGACTTTGCCTTCTTCGGTCACACTCACCGCGGACAACTGTGGCCGCTCAGCTGGCTTACCGATGCCCTATACACCCAAAGTCACGGTTATCGCAGCTACGGACGCACACACATCTACGTATCGTCGGGGCTGGGCTTGTGGGGTCCGCCTTTCAGGATAGGGACAGACAGCGAACTGGGAGTGATAGAGATTCCATAAAAAAAGAGATGCAAGAGATATGAAAAGAGTAAAGATCACCGTCGTCCGCAAGATTCATCATGCAGACCTTTCTGCTTTGTATGAAAACCCGATAGAGCATGCCTGCGAGATGCACGAGGGAGATACTTTCGTCTCCGAAAACGGTATGAAACCCGAAGGATTGTGCGGAAGCGCCTGGCAATCCATGCAGAGCTTCGTTAGCGAACTGGCGCGCGGCGGAGGCAATTTCTACGACGGGTGGATGAAGAATCCCCGCTCGGCAATGATTTCGTGCAACGACGGCTTCCGCCCGGTGAGTTACCTGATTGAGACAATAGAAGAAGAATAATACGCATACACAAGGCAATCTATCTTTTTGTCATTTTGTCATTCTGTCAAACGAACCCTCGAAAAACGCCCTTTTTTCGGGCTGAGGTACGGGTTGGTGAGTTTGATTGCCGTATAGCGCGTTAAACTATCTTAAAAACATACCTTAACAGACATATACACAACAAGATAAGTAGGCTAAATCTTTACAAACTAAAAACGCGTTCAGCGCAAAAAAAACATCCAATAATCAAGATACAAAAACCAATCGGGAGAATAAGAATCGTCAATCAAGTGATTGGCGATGATAACTCACCGAGTTAGCGCAATATCTCGGTGAGTTAGCGCCGCCAATCACCGGAATAACGAACTTAACTCACCGAGATATTGCGCTAACTCGGTAAGTTAATCCCGAGAAATTGCTGTTTGACGAGTTAAAACACCGCAATAAGTCCGTTTTCTGCCCGCTGAGCACGCTTTGTCTCAAAAAGTAGCGTTAGCAAAAAGCACAAAAATCAGACAATTTGCTACTAAAAACAGAAAAACAGCATCAAAAGCAACATAGCACCCCGTTACAAATCCGTGACGAAGTAAATCATTAAAAAGTGATGCGATTTTGCGGAGACATACTTTAATCTCCTTACCTTTGCCGCAGTTTTGTTGGAAGCGCCTCTTTCGGAGCGTGTTCCTGAAAAAGGGAATCGGGTGAAAGTCCCGAACAGTCCCGCTGCTGTAATCTCCATTAAAAATGCTTTGCCAAGCACCTATGCCACTGCCGGAAAAACGAACGGTGGGAAGGCGGCAACAGCACGGAGTAAGTCAGAAGACCTGCAAAACGTATCAAAGCCAATGCCTTCGAGGAAAGGGCGTTAGCACAACGTTTATTTTACACACATGATTTACAAACTGTGGATAGGGCTGGTCGCCTTATGCAGCGTAAATGTCTTTGGACAGCAACCCGGCGACACCATTACCGACAACCTGCATCGGTTACCCGAAGTTTCGGTACAAGCACGACGCATGCCCGCGCGCATGTCGGTGGCGGCACCCGTACAGGCTTTCGGCAGGAGCGAGCTGCAAAGTCTGGGCTTACAAAACATCGGCGATGCCGTCAGACGGTTTGCCGGAACCAACGTGCGCGACTACGGCGGCATCGGCGGCTTGAAAACGGTATCGGTGCGCAGCTTGGGCGCCCAACATACGGCAGTTGCTTACGACGGCGTGGCTGTGAGCAACACACAGGCAGGGCAGATAGACATCGGCCGCTTTGCGCTCGACGAAATGGAGATGCTGTCGCTCTCCGTGGGACAGGACAACGACTTGCTGCAATCGGCACGACTCTTTGCTTCGGCAGGCGTGCTCTCGCTGTATAGTCGCAACCCGCTGACGGAAACAGAACGCCCCGTATCTTTCAAAGCCCAAATAGCCGGAGGCTCGTTCGGACTGTTCAACCCGTCGCTGATGTGGGGACAACGCATCGGGCGGCACACCTCGTACACCGTCGGCGGAAACTATTTGCAGGCGGACGGAGGCTATCCGTTTACGCTAACCAACGGCGGGTTGGTGACGCACGAAAAGCGCCGCAACACCGACATCGCGTCGTGGAAAGCGGAAGGAAATCTGTATCACATGCTGCCCGACAGCAGCCGCCTCTCGCTCAAACTCTACTACTACCGCTCACAGCGGGGACTGCCCGGCTCGGTCATCTTGTACAACGACCAAAGCAACGAACGGCTGTGGGACGAGAACTTCTTTGCACAGGCACAATACCACAAACATTTTTCGCCGGCTTGGCAAATACAGGCACAAGGCAAATACAACTACTCGTGGAACCGCTACGAAAACAGCGACGTACAATACGAAGGCGGCAAGCAAACCGACTTGAACCGCCAGCAGGAATTTTACCTCTCTGCCACCGTGCTGTGGCATCCGCTACGTGCCCTCACCGCTTCGTGGGCTAACGATGCAGTCATGAATACACTTCGCAATAATTTCCCGAACAGTGTGGCACCCCAACGGTACACGTGGCTGTCGGCTCTCAATCTGCGCGGGCAGATTGGCAGACTGACAGCTACCGCCACCCTGCTGCACACGTTTATGGCGGACGAAGTACGTACGGGCACGCGTCCCGCCAACCGTTCGCGCTTCAGCCCCGCCGTATCGCTGAGTTACCAACCGTGGGCGATGCACGACTTCTACCTGCGGCTGATGTATAAAGAGACGTTCCGCGTGCCCACCTTCAACGACCTTTATTACCAACGCGTGGGCAACACCGCGCTGAAGCCCGAGAAGGCACACGAATGGAACGTCGGTGCGACATGGAGCGGCGTGCCCTTCGCCTTTATGAATTATCTTGCCGTCACCCTCGACACCTATTATAATAAGGTGGACGATAAGATTGTGGCACTGCCCACTACCTACGTGTGGCGGATGATGAACTTCGGCAAGGTAGACATCACCGGCGTAGATGTTACCGCACGCACCGAAGTGCCCGTAACGAGACAAGTGTCGTTGCTCGTCTCGGGCAACTACACCTATCAGAGAGCCATTGACGTAACCACGCCCGGCGGCAAATCGTACAAACATCAAGTACCCTATACGCCCAAGCATAGCGGCAATGCGTCGTTGCTCGCGGAGACGCCGTGGGTCAACATAGGCTATACGCTGACTGCCGTAAGCGAACGTTACATGCTGCCGCAGAACATGGCAGCCAATCGCATCGACGGCTATGCCGAACACACGCTGTCGGCTTCGCGCCGCTTCGTGCTGCGTCACTGCCACCTGTTCCTGCAAGCCGAACTGCTGAACTTTACCGACGAACAGTACGACGTGATAAAATATTATCCCATGCCCGGACGTTCGTTCAGAGTGACGGGAAGCATCCGGTTTTAAATCAAGATATTATTTACAAAACCCATAACAATATGAAACTTAAAACTCTTTTATTCGGCACGCTCGGTGCCTTATTGCTGACAGGCGCGCTTACGGCTTGCGACAACAACAACGAACCGCACTCCAAAGTGACACTGCCCGAACATCGTGCGTTTATTCTTTACGAAGGAGTGTGGAACAGCAACAACGCCGGTATCGCATTCTATGCACCCGACAAAAATGCCAACCCGAACATCATAGCCAACCTTTATCAGTTGCAAAACAACAAAGGGCTTGGCGACGTAGCTCAAGATATTGTTGCATCGGGCAACGAACTGTTTGTGACAGTTTCTAATTCGCGTCGCTTAGTCAAACTCAATAAAGACGGAGTGGAACTGGCTTCTCTTTCGTTTTCTCAAGCCGACGGCGACCCACGCTATATGACGGCTAAAGACGGCAAACTCTATGTTACGCTGTACAGCGGACAAGTGGCACGCATTAATGCCGCCACCATGGAGATAGAAGCTTATGTTAAAGTGGGCGACCGCCCCGAACACATTGCCGAGCTGAACGGCAAACTCTATGTCTCGGATACCAAAGACATTTATGGCACAGGAACGCAAGTCAATGTAGTAGATATAGCCTCTTTCACCAAAGAGAAAGATATAGATGTCATACAGAACCCCCATCAGCTATTACCGGTAGCCGGCGATATGTATCTTATTTCGTGGGGTAACTGGGGCGTTCCGACTTTGGGCGGCGACTACACCTTGCAGCGCATCAAGGCAGACGGAACCGTTGAAAATGTAGCTTTAGCCAAAGATATGGCTTATGACAACGGCATTATCTATCTGGATTATGTAAAAGAAGAGTGGGAACACGACCCGGAAACTAACAAGTCGACCCTCATCTCCAGAGAGTCTTTCCTTGCCACCTATAATACAAAGACGCACGAGTTTTCTGACCAGTCGTTTGTGAAGGATGCTCCGGCAGAGCTGTTCTCTTCGTTTATCTACGGCATCAACATCGACCCTGCCAACGGCGACATCTACCTCACCACCACCGACTACACCACTACCGGCGACGTCTATCGCTTCAAGAACGACGGCACCTTCATCGAGAAGTTCGACTGCGGCGGCATCAACCCCAATAAAATCATCTTCCCCGAATGAGAACTATCTGTAAAGCCCCCTTCAGGGGGTTGGGGGTTGTGTTGGGGCTTGGCGTTCTCTCTCTTCTCGCCGCCTGCGGCGGAAAACAGTCGGCTTCTCACTCAGCAGAATCGGGTGACACCCTCACCCTGCACCATGCCGCCTACCTGCGTATGATTGATATGCCCGAAGGCTATACCCTTGCCGAACTGATTAACCCGTGGGACACCACGCAACTGCTGCACACCTATCTGCTGATAGCTGCCGACGACAGTCTGCCCACACACCTGCCTGCCGGTACGGTGGTGCGCACGCCGCTACAAAAGTCGCTCGTTTACTCGGCGGTGCACACCAGTTTGCTACGCGACCTCGATGCCCTGCAAGGTATCGGCGGCGTGTGCGATGCCAAGTATTTTCTGCTACCCGAAATACAAGAGGCGATGCAGGCAGGTAAGGTGGTCGACTGCGGCGACACCATGAATCCCGACATCGAACGAATCATTACGCTGCAACCCGATGCCATTCTGCTCTCGCCCTTCGAGAATAGCGGCGGTTACGGACGGATAGAAAAGCTGAACATTCCGCTGATAGAGTGTGCCGACTACATGGAAAGCAGTCCGTTGGGGCGTGCCGAATGGATGCGCTTCTTCGGGCGGTTGTTCGGAAAGGCACAAAAGGCAGACAGCTTGTTTAAGGCGGTCGAACAACGATACACCCACCTGAAAGCTGCGGTACAAGACAGCACCCGGCACATCCCGCCGATGAGTGTAATGAGCGATCTCATTACCGGCTCTACGTGGTACACACCCGGCGGACGGAGTACCATAGCCCGCCTGTATGCCGATGCCGGTGCACACTACATCTTTGCCGAAGACAGGCACACAGGGTCGTTGCCCTATTCGTTCGAACGTATCTACGAGCGGGGACGCAATGCCGATGTGTGGCTGATACGTTACAATCAGCCCACCACCAAGACGTATAAAGAACTGGAAAGTGAGTTTGCCGGCTACAAAGGCTTCAAGGCTTTCGGGGAAAGGAACATTTATGCTTGCAACACGGGCATCGTGCCGTTTTACGAAGAGGTGCCGTTTCACCCCGACCGTCTGCTGGAAGACCTTATCCGCATCTTCCGCCCCGACGTGCCGACCGAAAAGACACAACGTTACTACGAGCGGCTGACCGATTGAAATATTTAGGATTCGGTCGAAACGTCGGCGTTCAGGCAAGTCGTTTCGACAGGTTCCGAAGCTTTGCGGGGTTTGAACACATAATAGCGTTGAAGGGTGTAGTTGAAGCAGATAGCTACTATCGCATCCATAACCAAACGGGTGAGTTTGTAGTCTACGCCGGTGTAAATGGTGAGCAGGTTGGTGCCGACAATCTTTATGGTAAGACCGGTTACCAGCACACAGGCATATCGCCACATCTGCCCGAAAGCAGTTCGGGAGTAGTGCTGTCCTTCGGGACGAAATGCCCAAAAGTGACTGATGGTGAAGTTGACAATGGCGCCTATCAGTCCGCCCATAGCAATGGCTATGAGGTAATAGACACCCAGCACTTCTTTAAAAATCAGCATGGTGGTATAGTCGCAGAGATACCCTACACCTGCCGAAAACTGAGCTTTAATGAAGTACTTTATTTGTCGCCACATGCTGCTGATTCGCGTTCGGCCTTATCGCGTCCGTCGGCCATTTTTAAGAGTTGGAGGAAATCTTTGATGTCTATAATCAACAGAGCAACGCAGATAATGCCACCCGAGAAAAGTATGGAACCGGGAACTATCACCTCTAATATAAGGATGAGCATGATAAGAATGCGTACTTCGGTGGGACCGAAGATACCCGAGTCGATGGTGTATTGCCCGATGATTTTGTAGCGCAGCACCGCCATCATCATCGCCCAGCCGTACAGACAAACAAAGCCGAAGCCTACCATTTCCCACGGACTGGGAACATACCAGATGTAGGCGGCACCTATAAGAATGTTGGTAAACCAGTCGAATATAAAATCGAGCGAAAAGCCGTACCACTTGCGCGG
This sequence comes from Mediterranea sp. (in: CFB group bacteria), assembly GCA_031262385.1. GTDB lineage: Bacteria > Bacteroidota > Bacteroidia > Bacteroidales > Bacteroidaceae > Bacteroides. Next base: position 4,781 of record JAISHU010000099.1, on the reverse strand, counting down.
AGTCTGACGATAGTATGCCAAACGGCCGTCGAGCGAGTCGCCGAACCAGTTGATGATGAGACCTAATATACCCAGCAACAGCCATGTGCGTTCGATGTGTTCGCCCAAAACAAAGCTGCCCGCAGTAACAATGCTACCGAAAAGACCGATAACAGTTAGCATGTCGGAGGTAACAAAACGAGGAATGCGTTGTACAAGATATGCTAACAATTGTTGCTCGTACTTTCTTAATAAGTTGGTTCTGTGTCGATTATTCGTGATTCGAGACAAAGCTTCAGTGTTATTTTTCGATTGATTCATAACGTTATGTGTAGTTTATCGCTGCAAAAGTATTAATTAATTACCAGCTTTGTGTAAGTTTGCAGCTAAAATATGAGGATAATAAGTTTAATATGAAAGATAAATTAATAGACAAGAGCCTGTTAATCCGGATTTCTCCACTACTGAAGAATGCTTTTTTGGCAAAAGCGATGGTGAAAATAGCCGGATTGGACAAAGCCAACCGCATTTACGATGCGGCGAAACAGTTTACCGGTACGGCAGCTACCGATGCTTTGCTTGCCGAAATGGGCATTACCTGCCGCACGCACCACATAGAGGTGCTCGACCGTTTGGCAGGACGTCCTTTTATTACTGTGTCCAACCACCCCTACGGACACATCGACGGCATTGCCTTGATAGGCGAGATAGCGAAGGTGCGCCCGGACTTCAAAGTCATGGTGAACTGGATTTTGCAGCAGATAGATATATTGGAAGAGTTCTTCATAGGGGTCAACCCCTTTACCGACGGACAGTTTGCCGTTTCCAGCATCGGCGGAGTGAAAGCCTGCCTCGAACATCTGCAAGGCAATCATCCGCTGGGACTTTTCCCCGCCGGAAGTGTCTCTAAAAATGTAGGACACGGCAAGGTGCACGACCGCGTGTGGCTGCCCGGCGTACTGAAACTGATTAAGCAGGCTGCCGTGCCGGTGGTGCCGGTATTTATCTCGGGCAACAACTCCGCGCTGTTTAACTTCCTCGACCACTTCCCGTGGTGGGTGCGCAACATCCGCCTCTGCCACGAATTAGACAACAAGCACGGACAAACCATTCACCTCGTGTTTGGCGACCCCATCGAACCCGAAGTCATCCGGGAATACGACGTGCAGGCACTGGGTGAGTTCTTACAGAACGCAACCTACGGTTTGGTGAGTGATGAAGAATAAAGGAATTATCTATAGCGTGGTATTTGTGCTTGTTATCTTGGCATTGGTAGCGGGCAATCTGTTGTTGGGCACTATCGACATTCCTGCCCGTGCGGTGGGACGTATTCTTGCGGGCGGTACTTCGGAGCATGCTTCGTGGAACTTTATCATTCTGGAGTCGCGCTTGCCGCAAACCGTTACGGCATTGCTGTGCGGTGCTTCGCTGGCGGTTTCGGGACTGATGTTGCAAACAGCTTTCAACAATCCGCTGGCGGGTCCGTCCATACTGGGTATCGATGCAGGAGCCAGTTTGGGCGTAGCTTTGGTAATGCTGGCGGGAGGCGGCACACTCATTCAAGGTGCCTTTGCCATGAGCGGCTTCTTCACGGTTATTGCCGGTGCCTTTGTGGGTTCCATGCTCATTATGGGCATACTGCTGGCACTCTCTACGGTGATACGAAGCAATGTGATGCTGCTTATCACCGGTATTATGATAGGCTATGTCACTTCCAGTGCCATCTCGTTGCTTAACTTCTTCTCCACTGCCGAAGGGGTACACTCCTATATGATTTGGGGCATGGGTAACTTCGGCGGAGTGTCGCGGGCACAATTGCCTTGGTTTGCCGCCATGTGCAGTGCCGGACTGCTTATTGCCGTGTTGCTTATCAAACCGCTCAACGCCTTGCTGCTGGGCACACGCTATGCCGAAAACCTCGGCGTTAACATCCGCCGCACGCGCAACCTGCTACTGATAGCCACCGGACTACTTACGGCGGTCACTACGGCTTTCTGCGGACCGATTGCTTTCTTGGGACTGGCGGTGCCGCACATGGCACGCCTGCTGCTGGGAACTTCCAATCACAACTCGTTGATGCCGGTTACCTTGCTCATAGGAGCAGCCGTAGCGTTGCTATGCAATCTGCTGTGCATCCTGCCCGCCACCGGCGGCATCATTCCGCTCAATGCCGTTACGCCGGTACTGGGCGCGCCGGTGATTCTTTATGTGATTATCAACCAACGAAAGATTCAATACTTCAATTAGAGATTAAACAACGAACGAAGAAACTTTGGAAACAAAGTATGAAGAATGAAGAACGAACAATGAAGAACGAAGAATTTCCGACGGCGGATAAAAAAGGTGTGATTCTCACGGCACGTCACTTAAATATAGGGTATCACCGTGCACAACCCGTGCATGCCGACTTGTCGTTCGAGCTATATGCCGGCGAACTTACCTGTCTGCTGGGTGCCAACGGTTCGGGTAAATCGACTTTGCTGCGCACGCTGGCGTCGTCGCAACCTGCACTGTCGGGCGAACTGCAATTGCTGGACAAGCCTCTTGCCGACTACTCCGAACGCGAACGCTCGCGCACCATTGGTGTGGTGTTGACGGACAAAACACAAACCGGCGGACTGACGGTTTACGAATTGGTTGCATTGGGACGACAGCCGCACACCGGTTTCTTCGGACGGCTGGGTAAACACGACAAAGCGTTGATTGACGAAGCTCTCCAAGCAGTGGGCATCGCTCACAAAGCCGACAGCTACACCGCCGAGTTATCGGACGGCGAGCGACAAAAAGCTATGATTGCCAAAGCGTTGGTACAAGAGTGTCCGCTCATCTTGCTCGACGAACCTACCGCCTTTCTGGATGTGGTGAGCCGCATCGAAATCATGAATCTGCTTCGCCGTCTTGCCATAGAGTCGAACAAAGCCATTCTGCTCTCCACGCACGACGTAGAGCAGGCACTGGTGCTTGCCGACCGATTATGGTTGCTGTCGCGACACGGCGGCATGCAACGCGGCACCACCGAAGAGATGATTACCGGCGGAAGATTGGACAATCTCTTTGCGCGCGCCGGCATCCGCACCTTGTGCGACAACGAGAGCATCACGCTTTACCGCAAGCGTACACGCAACAAGGCGAAGTAATCACCTGTCTGCTACAATGTCACATTCCGTATTCTCCACTCGGAAGGATAGAGATTATTAGCCCGATTTCCCACATTCTTCACAAAGCCAAGCGGGGTATTTTGATACGTCACCAGCACATAACCACGCGGTGTGCCGGGCGGCAACACAATGGCTTCGTGGCGCAGGTAAGCAATGGCTTGCTCCGGTGAAAGTTCTTCGTTGGGGAAAGTTTCGCGGCGCAGCAGATTGCTCATGGCAAGTGCGTGCGAGGGGATAAAGTCCTTTCCTTTTTGTTCGCCGGGCGACACTCCGGCTTGAAGCACGCGCAGACCGCCGGCTTTCTCAAGGAAAGGAGAGAGTATCGTACGGCAAGATTCCCACCGCTCTACATCTATCTTGCTCAACAGTTCGGGAGGAAAAGCAAGGCTATCGGAACGCTTCGGTTGCTTTTTGCCTGCTTTTGCCGACTTGACTCTTTGTCCGGACAGCTGTTGCGATGACGTGACAGGCTGCGACGACACGGCATCCCCCTCTTTGCGAAGTAGCGCCAAGAAGAATCCTTCGCCGTGCGTCTTGTGAGGAAGAAACCGATAGACAGGGAACGTTTCGCCGGCGAGCAGGTTGCCGGTGATATTCCATTCGGACGGCACATCGAGCGGCAGCACTTCGGCACCCAGTTCGCTGCATATCCAACGGATGTTTTCTTCATTCTCGCGGGTGTTGAAGGTGCAGGTGCTGTATATCAGCAAGCCGCCGGGTTTCAATGCTTCCCACACATCGCCGATGATTTGACGTTGACGTTGCCAACACTGTGTGACGTTTGCTTCGCTCCACTCGCTGACGGCAACGGCATCTTTGCGAAACATGCCTTCGCCCGAGCAGGGAACATCGGTCAGCATCACATCGAAAAAGTGGGGAAGAGAGGCAAAGTCGGCAGGTAAGTTGTGAGTTACCGCCACGTTGGGATTGCCCCACTTGGTGAGATTCTCTGCCAATATCTGCGCACGCTGACGTACCACTTCGTTGGCAACAAGCAAACTGCCCGCGGGCAACAAGCTACGGGCATGCGTGGACTTTCCGCCCGGTGCGGCGCAGAGGTCGAGCATCGTCACGGCATCACCGTTTATATATTGTCGGAATACTTGCTCCACAAACATAGACGACGCCTCTTGCACATAGTAGCAACCGGCATGAAACAGCGGGTCGAGTGTGAACTTGGGACGTTTGGTGAGATAGAAGCCCGTATCGCTCCAAGGTACGGAAGTTAAAGAATCGGCGTCAAATAGCGGTAGGCTTTCGTCTGTCCACTTATCATGGTTGATGCGGATGCTGGTTACGGCTTCCGTGTTTTGCAAAGCGTTCAACAGGCGTGTGGCTTCGTGCTCGCCCAGCAAGGCAAACATCTCGGTACAAAAAGAGGTAGGTAATTGTGACATGAGGCGGAATCATTCTTCGGTAAGCAGTTCGGCGGCTTGTTGTTCATCGGCGGCGGCACCTTCGTCGTCGCCCATCAAGCGTTTCACCTTGGCGCGCTCTTGGTAAAGGGGTATGGAGATAGGAATAAGTTCGATAGCCTCGTCCAGTATACGGAGTGGTTCGTCAAACTGTTGTTGAGCCAGATAGCTTTCGACCAGACAGATGTAAGCCTCTTCGTTGAAAGCATCGGCGGCAAGCAGATATTCG
>JAISHU010000087.1 GCA_031262385.1 Mediterranea sp. (in: CFB group bacteria) | reverse complement strand
TTTGCGTTTCTCTTCTTCTGCCATGCTGGGTGAGCCGCTTTCCACGGCATAAGCCTCTTTGCAATAGGCGGTGATACGACCTTTCATGGCGATGCGAAGCGACAAGATAAAATCGTCGAGCAGTGTGTCGGCGGGCATTGTTTCGAACCATTCGCTACGTATGGCAAACAGTTCGCCGGCGGCACCTACTGCCGAGTAGAGGCGGGTGTCGAGTGCTTTCAATGCCGATTCGTAGCGCCAGTAGAAGCCTTCACCGCTTGATGCTGCATGATCGCGTTGTTTCACGGCAATGCGCTTTTCGCCTGCCACGCATCCCACGTGCGGATTGGCAAAGCAGTGAACGATGGCGCGTAAAGCTTCTTTGTTGAGATAGGTGTTGGCATCTGTAAATACCACGATAGGAGTCCGGACAAACTGCATTCCCCGGTTGAGTGCCGCCGTTTTGCCTTGCCGCAGAGGCTGGTGCTGCACGGTCGCCTGTTGCCAATGCGACAACAGTTCTACCGTACGGTCGTTGCTGCCGTCGGTAACCCAAAGGATGTGCAGTTTGTCGGCGGGATAGTCCAGTTCCAGCGAGTTGCGCATCTTTTCGTCCACACTTTTCTCTTCGTTGTAGGCGGTGATAAAAAGGGTTACTTGGGGCAAGTCGTCCACGGCATAGCGCACGGGTTTGCGTCGCGCCTCTTTTAATTTGACGAGAAGAGTGAGCAGTAAGCCGTACCCGATGTAAGTGTAGAATACGATGAATATGCTCGTCCAAAACAAGATTATCAATAGTGGTGTCATGGCTTCATATGTCGGTTATATGAGTTAAATATTTGACAAAGTTACGACATTTCACCGGTTTACTTGCTTTTTCTTCTTAATTAAAAAAGATAGGAGTTTCCCAAATGCCGTACAGTCAGCCGCTGCCGTTTATCAAATTGTCAAAATGTCAAATGAACCCTCGAAAAACGGGCTTATTTCGGGGTGGAGTAGGGGTTGGTGACTTTCGTACGAGTATAGCGCGTTAAACTATGTAAAATTAGCTACTTAATTCGCATATTCACAGAAAGATATGATGAGATTATGTCAAGAAACAAAAAGCGCCTTCAGCGCGAAAAAACAGCCCCAAAAAGGACTTTATGAAATTATCTTGCCGAGTTATCGCGATAACTTGCCGAGTTAACGCAACAATTTGCCGGGATATACAGCTTAACTTGCCGGGATAATTTGCTAAGCCGGCAGTTGATTCGTTGTTTCCGTGCTGACAATTCGTTGTTTTCGTGGAGTTGATTCATTGTTTCTGCGGAGGTGATTCGTTGTTTTCGCCGAGTTGGTTCGTTAAGTAGCCGAAAACAATGCATAGCATGCGGTTTAAAGGCATGTTTTTTGCAAAGTGAGAGTTAGCTAAAAGTGCGATATTACGACATTGTGTTGCGTAAATCATCCGAATGCTTACGTTTTGAAAATAGAAAACAGTCATAGGTGGTTTTTACCCAAAACAAGCACTTAATCTGCTTAAATTGCAAACCGGAGGTGTCATTTTCGAACTTTTTAGCGCACAAGTTTCGGTGATAAATGAAATATCTGTAGTTTTGCGCACCATATTAAATAACATAACAAAAAGAACATAAATTTATATTATGGAAAAGAAAAGAGTGTACACATTTGGAAACGGGCAAGCAGAAGGTAAAGCCGGCATGCGTAACCTGTTGGGTGGCAAAGGTGCAAACCTTGCCGAAATGAATTTAATCGGAGTTCCCGTGCCACCGGGCTTTACAATTACAACTGAAGTTTGTACCGAATACTATGAAATGGGACAAGACAAAGTGGTTGAGCTTCTGCAAAGCGAAGTTCAAAACGCTGTGGCACATATCGAGTCGCTGATGCGCTCTAAATTTGGCGACGTCGAAAATCCCTTGCTGGTATCTGTCCGCTCGGGAGCACGTGCCTCCATGCCGGGTATGATGGACACGATTCTCAACCTCGGACTAAACGACGAAGTTGTAGAGGGCTTGATTCGCAAAACCGGCAACGCCCGCTTCGCATGGGACTCGTACCGCCGCTTTGTGCAAATGTACGGCGACGTGGTGCTGGGCATGAAACCGGTGAACAAAGAAGATATCGATCCGTTCGAAGCTATTATAGAAGAGGTGAAAGAAGCCCGTGGCGTGAAACTCGATAACGAACTCGCCGTGGACGACCTCAAAGAACTGGTTACGAAATTCAAAAATGCCGTAAAGAAACAAACCGGCAAAGACTTCCCTACATCTGCCTACGAACAACTGTGGGGTGCCATTTGCGCCGTGTTCAACTCGTGGATGAACGAACGCGCCATCCTCTACCGCAAGATGGAAGGCATACCCGACGAGTGGGGAACTGCTGTCAGCGTACAGGCGATGGTGTTCGGCAACATGGGCGAAACTTCGGCAACAGGCGTTTGCTTTAGCCGCGATGCCGGTACGGGCGAAGACATCTTCAACGGCGAATACCTCATCAATGCACAAGGCGAAGATGTGGTAGCCGGTATTCGTACCCCGCAACAAATCACCAAGATTGGTTCGCAACGCTGGGCAGAACTGGCTCAGGTAAGCGAAGCCGACCGTGTAGCTAAATATCCGTCGATGGAAGAGGCAATGCCCGAAATCTACAAAGAACTGGATGCCATCCAAACCAAACTCGAAAATCACTACCGCGACATGCAAGACATGGAGTTTACCGTGCAAGAAGGTAAACTGTGGTTCCTCCAGACACGCAACGGTAAACGTACCGGCGCCGCCATGGTGAAGATTGCCATGGATCTGCTGCACCAAGGTATGATAGACGAGAAGACAGCCTTGCTGCGCGTAGAACCCAACAAGCTCGACGAATTGCTCCACCCTGTGTTCGACAAAGATGCCTTGAAGAAAGCCAAAGTGCTTACACGCGGTTTGCCCGCTTCGCCGGGTGCGGCTACGGGACAGATTGTCTTCTTTGCCGACGATGCCGCCGCTTGGTATGCCGAAGGCAAAAAGGTGGTAATGGTACGCATCGAAACATCGCCCGAAGACTTGGCAGGTATGGCGGTTGCCGAAGGTATTCTTACAGCTCGCGGCGGTATGACCTCGCACGCTGCCGTTGTGGCACGCGGTATGGGTAAGTGCTGCGTGTCGGGTGCGGGAGCCTTGCACATCGACTACAAAGCACGCACCGTAACGGTAGACGGAATTACCTTCAACGAAGGCGACTTCATCTCGCTGAACGGAAGCACCGGCGAAGTTTACCAAGGTAAAGTTGACACTAAGGCGGCCGAACTTTCGGGCGACTTTGGCGAACTGATGAACCTGTCGGATAAATATACCCGCCTGAAAGTGCGCACCAATGCCGACACTCCTCACGATGCAACCGTTGCACGCAACTTCGGTGCCGTAGGTATCGGTCTCTGCCGTACCGAACACATGTTCTTCGAAGGCGAAAAGATTAAAGCCATGCGCGAAATGATTCTTTCCGAAAACGCCGAAGGACGCGCCAAAGCATTGGCTAAGATATTGCCCTACCAGAAAGAGGATTTCAAAGGCATCTTCCGCGCCATGGCAGGCTATCCGGTGACCGTACGTCTGCTCGACCCGCCCTTGCACGAATTCGTTCCGCACGATGAACGCGGTCAACAAGAGATGGCGGACACCATGGGCGTAAGCTTGGCATATATCCAACAGCGCGTTAACGCACTGCACGAACAAAACCCCATGCTGGGACATCGTGGTGTGCGACTGGGTAATACCTATCCCGAAATCACGCAGATGCAAACACGCGCTATCTTGAGTGCCGCACTGGAGCTGAAAAAAGAAGGTGTGGTGACTTATCCCGAAATCATGGTGCCGCTCATCGGTATCTTGTACGAGTTCAAGGAACAAGAAAAGATTATCCGCGCCGTTGCCCAAGATGTCTTTGCCGAGATGAACGATAGCATCGATTATAAGATTGGTACCATGATAGAAATTCCGCGCGCTGCGCTCACTGCCGACCGCATTGCCACTTCGGCAGAGTTCTTCTCGTTCGGTACCAACGACCTCACGCAGATGACCTTCGGTTATTCGCGCGACGACATTGCATCGTTCCTCCCCATCTATCTGGAGAAAAAGATTCTGAAGGTAGACCCCTTCCAAGTACTCGACCAAAAAGGTGTGGGACAACTCATCCGCATGGCAACCGAAAAAGGACGTACGGTACGTCCCGACCTGAAGTGCGGCATTTGCGGCGAACATGGCGGCGAACCTTCGTCGGTGAAGTTCTGCCACAAAGTAGGCTTGAACTACGTAAGCTGCTCGCCCTTCCGCGTGCCTATTGCACGTCTTGCCGCAGCACAGGCTGCTATCGAAGAGTAAGCGTAAGCCACACGCATATATAAAATACGCGCGCGTTCATTATTATATGGACGCGCGCGTAATGTTTTATTTCTCCGGAAGTATTTCAATCCAGTAATCGTCGGGGTCGTTGATAAAGTAGATACCCATAGACTCATTCTCAAAGCAGACGCAGTTCATCTCTTTGTGGTAAGCGCGGGCGGCGGCATAGTCGCCGGCAACGCGGAAGCAGAGGTGACTTTCGTTCTCACCCAGTTCGTAGGGTTGCGGATGTTCTTTCAGCCAAGTCAGTTCCAACAGAAACCGGTTCTCGCCGTCGGTGAGGTAAACCAGTATAAACGAGCCGTCGGAGGCTGTTTTGCGGTGATGTTCTTTCAGTCCCAGTGCTTGTTGGTAAAAGGCAATGCTGCGTTCCAAGTCGGTTACATTCACATTGAAGTGGTCAAAAAAGCTTTTTATTTGCATCGTTATTATCTTTTAAAGTGATTCGTATAGTTTGAAACTCTCGCCGCGACGGGTAATGTCGATAAACTTTACGCCGTGTGCAGCGGCAAACGGGGCAAAGGCGTTACCGCCCTCGTAGTCTTCACTGAAGTGCATGGGCACAAAGATGTCGGTTTGAATGTGTTCGACATACTGTTCGGCTCCCCGCATGTAATCGCTGCCCATGCGACGGTCGACCGGAAACAATGTCACGTCAATATGCGGTGCTTTGGCTTCGAGGTAGCGCAGTTCGGCGAGGAAGTCACCTTCGGCTTTGCGTATCTCTTGCGGGGTGGATTCGTCGCTCCAATGCCAGTTGTTGAGGTCGCCTGCATGAAAAACAGTGTGCCCTTGCAGTTGCAGCAGGAAAGAACTTCCCACGTCGGTCGACCCGAAAGCTTCGACATGCAGGTGCAGGTCGTCGTACCTTTCACCTTTCTTTATATATACGGCATCGCCGGGGAGGGCACGCTTATGCTTTAAAATATCTTTCGAAAAGATGTAGTGCACATCGGGACGTTGCTCTTTCCACGTCAGCACTTCGGGATTAAAATGGTCGGGGTGAAAGTGCGTAGCCAGCACGTAGAGTTCACCCGAACGCTTCAGCAGGCGGTCGTGTACGATACCTTCGTTATGCAGATGCTCCGACGAATCTTTGTAATAGTCTATGATAACCGTTACGCCGTCGGCTTCGAGAGCGAAACCGCTGTGGTAAATGTAATCTAAAGTAAGCATGGTACGATTCTATATTCGGTCAATCTCTACGTAGCCGTGCATCACAGCGTAGACCGTCAGCCCCGATACCGATTTGATGCCCAACTTCTCGGTGATGTTCTTTCGGTGGGTAATAACGGTGGTAAGACTGATGTTTAGCTTATCGGCAATCTCTTTGTTGATAAAGCCGCGGGTAACGAGCACCAATACTTCTATTTCGCGCGGCGAGAGTTCGTGATTGTTTTCCGTCGGCATCTTGTGTGCGGTGGCGTGTCCATCGTGATGTCCCATGCGGTGCAGACTAAGAATATTCTTTACCAAGCTCTTTTCGTCCTGATAACTGTTCAACGTCAGCAACCCCGCCAACTGCGGCGGATTATTGCCGGCAGTCAGCACAATGGTTTTGTAGCGGCGTTCCAAGAAGAAAGCGATGTGCTCAAAGCAGATTTGTGTAGATACAAAATAGTGTGCGTATGTATCGGGTGTATCATCTATTAGTGCTTCAAACGAATTAAATACGCGTATGGTAACCATGGGGATAATCTCTTCCAACAGATTTTCCAACCCCATGCACGACAGGGTGTTATTGTCTATAATAGCTATTTCGGGATGCATAGTCTTGTACTTTTGTTGGCAAATGTACGCTTTTATTGCGCGTAAATGCGTTTCTGCTTTCTTTTTTTATACAAAAAGAAGCCACTATCAAAGAATTTCTTTACTTTTGCCCCCACTATATCACAAAGGTATATAGAAGCTGTATAGATTGTAAAGAGTAATATATTCAAAACAGCTTTTAAAAGAGTAGCACTGTTTTTACATGAGGAGTTATGATGAATGAAACGAAAATTCCCGACTATCTTTTTGAGGCGAGTTGGGAAGTCTGCAATAAAGTAGGGGGTATTTACACTGTATTGTCTACACGTGCCAACACGTTGCAGGCAAAGTTTCACGACCGGTTGTTTTTTATAGGACCCGACCTTCCGAATCGCAAAGAGACACCTTTGTTTACGGAGTCGGACACGCTGTATGCGGCATGGAAAGCGCATGCGGCGGCTAACGACCACCTGTCCGTTCGTGTGGGACGTTGGAACATTCCGGGCAACCCTATTGTTATCTTGGTTGATTTCCAACCGTTTTTTACTCAGAAAAATGAAATATACACCGATATGTGGAATCGTTACGAAGTAGATTCGCTACATGCGTACGGCGATTACGACGAAGCATCCATGTTTGCGTATGCGTCGGGTAGGGTGGTAGAGAGCTTCTATCGCTACAACCTGATGCCGGCGGACAAAGTGGTGTTTCAGGCACACGAGTGGATGACGGGAATGGCTGTTCTCTATCTACAGAGTGCCGTACCCGAAATAGCAACCGTCTTTACCACGCATGCCACCTCTATCGGACGCTCCATTGCAGGCAACAACAAACCCCTCTACGACTATCTGTTTGCCTACAATGGCGACCAAATGGCGGGAGAGCTGAACATGCAGTCCAAACACTCCATCGAAAAGCAGACCGCACACTATGCGGATTGTTTCACTACCGTGAGCGAAATCACCGACAACGAATGCAAGGAACTGCTCGACAAACCTGCCGATGTGGTGCTGATGAACGGCTTCGAAGACGACTTTGTGCCGCAAGGTTCCACCTTTACGGGTAAGCGCAAGCGGGCACGTTCCCTCTTGTTGCGGGTAGCCAACTGCCTTATGGGTACCGATTTGAACGACGACACCCTGATAGTGGGTACCAGCGGGCGGTATGAGTTTAAGAACAAAGGTATCGATGTGTTTTTGGAGTCAATGAACCGTCTTAATCGCGACCGTGATTTACAACGACCGGTACTGGCGGTTGTAAGCGTACCCGGGTGGGTAGGCGAAGCACGTGCCGACCTGCAAGAGCGGCTTAAAAGCAGGGATACCTTTACCGCTCCGCTGGAAGTGCCTTTCGTAACACACTGGTTGCACAACATGTCGTCCGACCGTGTGCTCGACATGCTAAAGTATCTGGGTATGTCCAATCACCCCGACGATAAAGTGAAAGTACTTTTTGTGCCTTGCTATCTGGATGGCAACGACGGCATCTTCAACAAATACTACTACGATTTGCTCATCGGCGAAGACCTCACCGTCTATCCGTCGTATTATGAACCGTGGGGATATACACCGTTGGAGAGTGTCGCTTTCCATGTGCCTACCGTTACTACCGATTTGGCAGGATTCGGACGTTGGGTGCAAAGCCTCACCGATTGGCAGGGTATGACGGACGGCGTAGAAGTGCTGCACCGCTCGGATTATAACTACTCCGAGGTGGCTGACGGCATTAAAGATGCGGTGGCGGAGTTTTCTGCCAAAAAGAAGAGTGAAGTGTACGACATTCGCCGGCGCGCGGCTTCCATTGCCGAACAAGCTTTGTGGAGACACTTCATTGCTTATTATTACGAAGCCTACGACTTTGCACTGCGTCGTGCAGCCCAAAGGCTTACGAAAAATGATTAGATAAATGATTAGATTTTTGAGAGGATAACATACTATTATTAATCGGAAAAAGTTGATATGATGAAAGTAAAGGTAAGTAACGTAAACAATTCCGTTTGGAAGGAGATAAGCGTAAAATCGCAACTTCCCCCGGAATTAGAGAAATTATCGGAGTTGGCTCATAACTTATGGTGGTCATGGAACTACGAAGCGACTGAATTGTTCCACGACATTAACCCCAAATTATGGAAAGAGGTAAGCCATAACCCTGTGTTATTGCTTGAGCAAATGACTTATTCGGAGTTGGAAGCATTGCTGAACGATGCGGTTATCATTCGCCGCATGAATGATGTATATGCCAAATTCCGTAACTATATGGATGTGAAGCCCGATAATAAACGCCCTTCTGTGGCGTATTTCAGTATGGAGTATGGGCTTCATCAATCACTTAAAATATATTCGGGTGGTTTGGGCGTACTTGCCGGAGACTACCTCAAAGAGGCTTCGGACAGCAACGTCAATCTGTGTGCCGTGGGATTCTTGTTCCGCTATGGTTACTTCACGCAAACGTTGTCTATGGACGGACAGCAGATAGCCTATTACGAAGCGCAAAACTTCGGGTTGTTGCCTATCGAAAAAGTGTTCGACACCAGCGGTAAT
>JAISHU010000113.1 GCA_031262385.1 Mediterranea sp. (in: CFB group bacteria) | reverse complement strand
TTTTCGGTCTTATCTTCCTCTTTTACTCGTCAGATAGCTCGCTATCTTCCTCCTAAAACAGAAAGATAATCCTCGAAAATAGCTCTCAAATCAAGAGCACTAAAATCAAAACAGCTTCTTAAACTCAGTACTTATTGTACGTTATCACCTTTTCCGCAGGTTTCCGCATCTTTTTTCGTTTTTCTTTTGTGGGATAGCCTACGGTAATGTCGAGCAATAGACGTTTGGATGCCGGAATACCGGCAAGGCGTTTTATCTCGGGTTCGTCGAACCAGCCAAGAATGCACGAGCCGAGTCCTTCGCTTTCGGCAGCCAGCGCAATGTGTGCGGCGGCAATGCCGATGTCAATCTGAGGAAAATATTTGCGCTTAATTTTGCTGCCGAGCATGGAAGTAATGTTGGCAGATTCTTCGATAACAAGGATGTGTACGGGTGCATCTTTGGCAAACTTATTCATGCCCAGTGAAGCCGTCGCCTTACCTATCTGCTGTGCCAGCGAAGCATCGGTGATAACCACAAACTTCCACGGTTGTGCGTTGCACGCCGATGGTGCCAAGCGGGCTGCTTCGAGAATGCGTTCCAGTTTTTCAGGTTCCACCGCGCGTCCGGCATCGTAGGCACGGTCGCTTTGACGGTCGGTTACTAATTGCAAAAAGTCCATTGGCTATGTTTTGTTTTACAGATTGTTACTGAAAAGGTATCATGCGGCTGATGTATTTGCCGATAATATCAAACTCCAAATTGATGATGTTTCCCACTGCGATGTGATGAAAGTTGGTGTGCTCAAACGTATACGGTATAATCGCCACCTGAAACGTGTCGTCGGTGGGATTGCATACGGTAAGACTTACGCCATTCACCGTTACCGAGCCTTTATCGACGGTGATGTAGCCGCGTCGCGCCATTTCGCGGTCGAACGTATATTTAAAGGTGAAATAAAAGCTGCCGTCCGCATCGTCTACCGCCGTACAAACAGCCGTTTGGTCGACATGCCCCTGCACGATGTGTCCGTCCAACCGTCCGTTCATCAACATGCTGCGCTCCACATTCACTTCGTCGCCCACCTTAAGCAAGCCCAAATTGGAACGTTCCAACGTCTCTTTCATTGCCGTCACCGTGTAGGTATCGTCTGTCAGACGGACAACTGTCAGGCACACACCGTTGTGCGACACACTCTGATCTATCTTTAACTCGCTCACAAACGAGCAGGTAAAAGTAAAATGAACGTTTTCTTGATCTTTTTGCAGTGCCGTGAGTACGGCACATTCTTCTACTATTCCGGAGAACATATTTATTGTGATTTAAATTAGTAGCACAAAGGTATATATCTTTTCCGAAAGCCTGTTGCGCAGTACACTTAAAGATACAAAAAAAGGGGCTTTTCACAAAGTCCCTTTTTTTAGATTTCAATAGGTATTAGTTTTTTTTTCTTAAGGTAAAAAGATTGTTTTCAGGATAACGCTGCGAAGGTAGAGGTTTTTTGACTAATACTCCAAAGAAAAAAACATGTCATATAACATATATTTGAAAAATATACCATACAAGTGTTAATCTTATTAACTCTCTACCTTATGGTTTTACCTCTGAACAACGCTTTTTACTCGGCAAATATAATAAAAAGCCGAATAAACAAAAAGTTTATTTTTTTTCTTCTGCCGTCTTTTGCTTTCCATATACTCCTGCACATTTTTCCAAAAAGCCCTGTATATCGGTATTTGAACGTGTTGATGCAATAATATGTCAGAAACCGTTTTGAATTTATTGAGAACTCTATTTATCTCACACACACTTCTGCGGAGATACTAAGAAGTTTATCGGAGGTAGTGATTTGTTTATTAGTTGTTGTTTAGTAATAAATAACTATGTATCAGTAATATATTGTTTTTGCACCGTACTTCTTTTACCGTCCGACCAACGTCGTACGACCGTACGACGATGGTTGTACGACCGTACGACGTTGGTCGGACGCTCGTACGACGTTGGTCGGACGGTAAAAGAAGTGTGCTGCAAAGACAACAAAATAAGCTGTAAAGATAAGGATGTAAGAAATAAAAGTTATAAATAGCTTATCAACGCCTCCGCCACACCTTTAGCGTACCACTTCTCTTCTTGAGGAGGAGATTGAGTTACTCCTTCCGGAAGGGCTTCAGGAGGCTATTTTTAGTTCTTTTGAAGTTTTATGCCGCCCA
Source organism: Mediterranea sp. (in: CFB group bacteria) (assembly GCA_031262385.1). Classification (GTDB taxonomy): domain Bacteria; phylum Bacteroidota; class Bacteroidia; order Bacteroidales; family Bacteroidaceae; genus Bacteroides. The sequence goes on along the minus strand of JAISHU010000113.1, from coordinate 11,894 downwards.
CATTTTGCAAATACAAAACTTTATTCTACTTTTGCACCGTCAAAAACGAGAAGTAAGCATGGTGGATTCGTCTAACGGTTAGGACACATGCCTCTCACGCATGCAATACGAGTTCGATTCTCGTATCCACTACGAAGATGACAAGACATTTTGCACTCTTAGCTCAGTTGGTAGAGCAACTGACTCTTAATCAGTGGGTCCAGGGTTCGAGTCCCTGAGGGTGTACGAAGCAGGAAAGTAATAATTACTTTGCTGCTTTTTTTGTATAAAAGTAATTCATTGTTTTCCGCCCGATGACTATACATCTTTCGTTAAATTATGAAGTGGGCGCAAATCGGAGCGGAACTTTGTGCGGTATGAATCTCCTCCGCAACTCAAACAAAAAAACATAAATTATTCGCGATATGTGTTACATTATCGGATAATGAATATATATTTGCCTCGACATAACAAACATGAACTGAAGTATTAATGACAAAACTTGAAGAAAATGAAGAAAATTATTTTATCATTATTGGCATGTATAGCCATCATGCCTCTCTTTGCACAAGAAGAGGCAAAGAATGAGCCTGAATTTGTCGGGCAAGTAAATTTGATACAGGGCGAGCAAGTGACGCCCCTTGAAAGAAAATATGTCAAGACCGAAAACACCGAAGGCAAATCCATTGCCGGTATCAGTGTAAAATCAGCTAAAACCAAAATTGAATTGGATGGCGGAAAGTCGCCCGTTCGTGCTTCCGAAAGCGACAACTTCCACTTGATTGTACGCGCCCCGAGCAACGAAGCCGACCCTATTACGGTTATTAATATTTTCAAGCTGAAAGACAGCAAAAAGAAACGGAAAGCTGCTGCCGAACTGGGAACTTTCGGCAGTAACACCGAAGGCTTGGACTTGCTGAATTATACAGCCAAGCGTTACGGCAAGAGTTCGTATCTTATTACACTCATGGAAAAGCCTGCCGGCGAATACGGCATTATCGTAAACAACCCCGACAGCAAAGACAAGAAAAGAGTGCTGGTGAGCTGCTTTGGTATCGACCTATAAGAGCTTACCGAACGGCGCAAATGCAGCCGTGCATCAATTAAAAAAGGAGAGCAAACGCTCTCCTTTTTCTTTTTCGATTTAATACTCTTCCTCATTGAAGAAGAAATCTTCTTTGCTGGGATAGTCCGGCCAAATATCTTCTATACTTTCGTAAATATCGCCCTCATCTTCCATCTCTTGTAAGTTTTCAATCACTTCAAGCGGAGCACCCGAGCGAATGGCATAGTCAATCAATTCGTCCTTCGTGGCAGGCCATGGCGCGTCCTCCAGTTTTGATGCCAATTCCAATGTCCAATACATAATCTTCCGTATTAAAAATGTAAATAATTAAGTCTTACTCTCAGTATTTAGGCGGCAAAAGTATAATATATTTTGTCTCTTCCAACTATCTCTTCCAAAATATTTCATCTTTTCCTGCTTTGTTATTGATTTTTCGCGAAAGAACAAACAAATAATCGGATAAACGATTGATGTAAGCCAACAATTCGGGGGCTATTTCGGCTTCCGTCGAGAGGGCTAAAATGCGGCGTTCGGCACGTCGGCACACGGTGCGGCATACATTGGCGACGCCGGCTCCGAGCGTTCCTCCGGGCAATACAAAAGCATGCAGCACAGGTAGTTCACTGTCTAATTGGTCGATAGCGCTTTCCAGCAGTTCCACATCTTCGGGCGAAACAATGCTTGCTTGATGTAGTTCGCGGCGGGTACGGTCGGTTGCCAAATGCGAACCGACGGCAAAGAGTTTGTGCTGGATGCGTTGTACAAAGGCACTGTCGTCGTCGTCGAGGTAGGCGACGAGCACGCCGAGGTGAGAGTTTAGTTCGTCTACGGTACCATAGGCTTCCAACCGAATATCGGTTTTAGAAACACGACTACCTCCTACCAGCGAGGTAGTTCCTTCATCACCCGTACGGGTATAGACCATACTTTTTTTCATGAGTGTAATAAATTAAAAGTTCACAATATAGTGTTGTTTTATCTTTGTCTTATCGAAGAACACAAGTCCCACGTCGTACAGATTGAACGTGATGCCTGTTCGTTCGTCTTGCTTGATGCGTTTCCACAAGGCACGCATGGCGCGGCTGTAGCCTATGCCTTCTATAACAAAAAGAGAATGTTTACCGGCACGGTCGGCACACAGGCAAAACACCTCTTCTACAAAATGGGGATGTTTATAATCGTGCAGCCATGCGAAATCCACTGGTATGCCCGCTTCGAGAAACAGCTCGTCCAACTGCGAAGCAGCCGTATAGTCCACATTGTCTTTGCCCGCTTTCAGGTAAAGAGCCGAAGCAGCCGTTTTACCTGCATCAATAAGGGTGTGAGGCTGCATGCGATTGACCAAGCGAAACAGCAAACGCTTTACTTTGAGCGGTTCCCTACGCCATGCACGGTTGTGATGTGCGGACTGCTTCCGCTGTTCGGTCTTTAGCTCTTTATATTTATAATAAGGTGTACGCTCGTAGATTACCTGCGTTATCAGGTCGAAAGCAAAAGGGGAATGTACGCCGTAGCCGCATTGATGTCGAATGCGCCACAACCAAACAAAAGGACGCTGCAAAGCGTGCAAAAATAGATTCATTGTATCGGGTTATTATCTGTTATATTGCCGAGCCTTCGAGCATACGAACCTCGGCATATTATCGCCCGCAAAGATAATGGAAACAATTTATACCCCTATCGGTAACAATTAAGATTTGTGATTAACTAATTAAACTATTCTTTACAACAAATTCTACTCCCTTTGTCGGCATGCCCGGCGTACCTTTGTCACAGCACTTTTAGTAGCTCTTTCAACAAAACAGAAACAGCTTTTTAAAGTGCAAAGCGAGAATGAGATTATTAAATCTATCAACCATTAAACATTGTACAATGAGAAGAACATTCATTGACAGGGGCATAAGACAAGGCTTATGTCGCATTGCTTGGGTTACGCTGTTGTTGCTGTTGCCCATGGCAATTGGTAGCCTGCGGGCTAATCCTACTCAAAGCAAAACCATTACGGGCGTGGTGACTTCGGCTACCGACAACGAGCCGTTAATCGGTGTAAGCGTACAGGTAAAAGAGACCGCTACGGGGGGTATTACCGATGTGGACGGTCGCTACACCGTCAGCGCGGCACAAGGTCAAACGCTGTTGTTTTCGTACATCGGCTACGAAGACCAAGAAATCAGGGTCGGCGCATCTTCGGTAATCAATGTAGTGATGCAAGAAGATGTCGACATACTCGACGAAGTAGTAGTGATAGGCTATGGCGTACAGAAGAAGAAACTCGTTACCGGCGCCACGGCTCAAGTAAAAGGTGAAGATGTTGCCAAACTCAACACCACCAACCCGTTGCAAGCCATGCAAGGACAGATGCCCGGTATCAGCATCCTATCTACTTCGGGACAGCCGGGTTCGGACATGAAGGTTACCATTCGCGGATTGGGTACCACGGGCAATGCAAATCCGCTCTATGTCATCGACGGCATAGCAGGAGGCGACATCAATACCTTGAATCCTTCGGACATCGAAAGCATCGACGTACTGAAAGATGCGGCTACGGCTGCTATCTACGGTGCCAGTGCTGCCAACGGTGTAATACTGATTACCACCAAATCGGGTAAAGAAGGACGCGCTCAAGTGACGTTCGATGCCTATTACGGCATTCAAAACGTAGCTCGTAAGGCACAACTGCTCAATGCCGCACAATACAAGGTGATTATGGACGAGCAGGCGCTCAACTCGGGAAATGCCGCCTACAACTGGGCAAACTACAAGAGCATTTACGACACAGCCGGCAACCCCATCGACACCAACTGGATGGATGCCATGTTTAAAGACAATGCCGTTACCCAAAACTATTCGCTGGGTGTAACCGGCGGAGGTACTACCAGCACCTACGCACTTACACTGAGCTACACTGCCCAAGAGGGTGTGGTAGGCGGCAAAGATGTGTCGAACTACGAACGCTTCAACGGTCGTTTCAACTCCGAGCACAAGCTCTACGGCGACCTCTTGACGGTGGGCGAACAAATCAGCTTTATCCGTACCATTAACACCGGTATTCAGGTGGGCAACCAGTACAGCAACACGCTGCGCGGTGCTTTTGCCACTTCGCCCTTGTCGCCCATATATAGTGATAACGGTTATAACGGCAGTCCTTACAACGACACCAGCAATTCCGACTGGTACACCGGCGACAGCAACCCCTACGGAAGTATGATGACCAACACCAACAACCAAGGTCGCAACACCTCTTTTGTGGGTAATCTCTACGCCGAGTTGCGCCCCATTAAAGGGTTAAAGATACGCACCGTGTTCGGTGTAAACTATGGTGCTTCGGAATGGCGCAGCTTCACACCGCTCTACCGCTTCTCTATTTACACCTTTAATACTACACGCACATCGGCTTCGCAAAGCATGTATCAAGGCACCCGGCTGCAATGGACCAACACGGCAAGCTACGATTGGATGTGGAACGAACATGCGCTCACCGCCCTCGTCGGTATGGAAGCTTCGCGCTATTCGGGTACCAACGTCGGCTCGGGAACAGGCACTTTGAAAGAGGGCTTTGACGATTGGGATCATGCATACGTAAACAACGGTACGGCTACCGGTAGCGATACGGGCATGTCGGCAAGCGGCAGTCCCGCCGATGAATCGCGCGAAGTATCTTACTTCGCCCGTCTCAGTTGGAACTATAAAGAGACTTATATGGCTACAGCTAACGTACGTTATGACGGTTCGTCGCGCTTTGCCCGCGGACATCGCTATGGTGCTTTTCCTTCGATATCGGCAGGGTGGGCACTTACCAACGAAGCCTTTATGGAAGATACCCGCTCGTGGTTGGACTTCTTTAAACTGCGCGTCAGTTGGGGACAGATTGGTAACTCCAACATCGGTAACTATCAATACGCGGCTCCCATTACTTCGTCTAATGTCTATTACAACTTCGGTAACACGCTGGGTGCCGACGGACAGGCTAATACGTGGGGAGCTTATCCCAGTCGCTTGGCTAACCCTGCCATTCGGTGGGAAACCTCGCAACAGTTCGACGTCGGATTCGACGCACGCTTCCTGAACAGTCGCTTGGGGGTAAACTTCGACTTCTACATAAAAGACACCAAAAACTGGCTGGTGGTGGCTCCCATTCTTGCCACGGCAGGTGCAAATGCACCTTATATTAATGGTGGGGGTGTGAAGAACACCGGCGTGGAACTCAACCTGACATGGAACGATCACATTGGTCGCGACTTCCACTACAACATCGGCATCAACGGAGCATACAACAAGAACGAGGTAGGCGAGATACCCAACAGTGACGGCATCATTCACGGCTCTGTCAACATGCTCTACGACAATACGCCCGAGTTTTACCGTGCCCAAAACGGTTTCCCTATCGGTTACTATTGGGGATTTAAAACTGCTGGTATCTTCCAAAACGAAAAAGAAATTACCGACTGGATTGCCGCCGGTAACGGAGTGTTGCAAGCATCGCCGATGCCCGGCGACGTGAAGTTTGTCGACCTCGACCATGACGGTGTCGTCAACGACAACGACAAGACAAACCTTGGCAACGGCATGCCCGACCTTACGTATGGTATCAATCTGGGCTTTAGCTACAAAGGGCTGGACTTCTCGCTGCTGGCAAGCGGACAGGCAGGCAACAAAATTGTGCAGACCTATCGCAACTGGACCAATAAGCAAGCCAACTACACCACCGCCATTTTGGAACGTTGGACGGGCGAAGGCACCAGCAATCGCATTCCGCGTCTCACCGAAACCAACATCAACTGGCAGTTCTCCGACCTCTACGTGCACGACGGCGACTTCCTTCGCATCAGCAACGTTACACTGGGTTACGACTTCAGCAAGCTGATACGCATACCGGCTATCAGCCAAGCACGTCTCTACGTACAGGCGCAAAACCTGTTTACCTTTACCAAGTACAACGGCATGGACCCCGAAATAGGTTACGGTACCGACGGTTGGGTGGCAGGCATCGACGTAGGTTATTACCCGCGTCCGCGTACGTTCTTGGTGGGAGTCAACCTGAAATTCTAATCATAAAAAAACAATGTACACTATGAATAGATTCAAATTCAATATACTGACGGCAGGCATCCTGTTATTTGCATGTACCGCCTGCTCGGAGAGTTTTCTGGATACGGAGTCGAAAACCGAGTCGACCACAGATAACTTTTATAAGACGGAGAGTGATGCACTGCGTGCACTCTACGGTTGCTACGACGGATGGAAACACATTGTCTCCAATGGCGGCGTGAGCTTTTATTTAGCTTCGGAAATTATGTCCGACGAATGTTTTGGTGCCACCGGCATTGCCGATGCACGCAACTATCAGGCAATAGACCGCTTCGATATTTCGCAATCGCCTGCCGACCTCAACTTGTTCGAAACCGATTGGAAGAGTTACTATGCAGCCATTTACCGCTGCAACTCGCTCATCGCACGCGAAGAGCAGATTGCATGGAGCGACCCTACCGTACGCGGTACCTACATGGGCGAGTGCCGTGCGCTGCGCGCTATCTTCTATTTCGACATGGTACGCTTGTGGGGCAATATTCCGCTCTTCACCGAACCCATTAACGAAAATCTGCCGCAAGCCAATCCCGACGATGTGTATGCGGTAATCTTCGACGACCTCAAGTATGCTGCCGCCAACATCCCCGCCAACGCATACCCCAAAGCACAGTCCGCCACCAACGAAGGACACATCACGGCGTATGCAGCCAAAGCGCTCCTCGCGCGCGCGTACCTTTATTATACAGGATACTACGGCAAAGAACCTGTAGGTATCACCAAAGCCGAAGTGTTGCAAGGATTGGAAGATATCATCAGCAGCAACGAATACAGCTTGATACCCGAGTTCAAGAATTTGTGGCCTGCCTCGTCCACCACGTGGACACAAGCTGCCGACGGCAGTTGGTCGGTAAGCGGTCCGTATATCGATGCCGAAGGCAACACCATAAGTAGTTGTAATGCCGAAACCATTTTGGCACAACGCTTTAATTACACATCCAATTGGAGCGGCGTATCCGATCACAACGCATTTCTGGTGATGATAGGCATCCGTACGGCTGCCGTAATGAAACCGCCCTACGGACAAGGCTGGGGCAGTTGCACCGTCAATCCCAAACTGTTGTCGGCTTATGCCACAGGCGACACACGCGGTACGGCATCTATTATCGACCTTGCCGGCGAAGGACTCGACGTAGCCACCCAGCAAATAGACCAGCGCGAATACACCGGTTACACCATAAAGAAATATACGCCGATGAGCAAGTATCTCGACGGTGCCGTAACCGACGCCATTACCGGTCTGGGTATAGGCAACATGATGATTTCGCAATACCAAGACTTCGTGGTGATGCGTTATGCCGACGTGTTGCTAATGGCTGCCGAACTGGGCAGTGCCAATGCCAAGACCTACCTCAACGATGTACGCCGTCGTGCTTATACAACCGACGGCACCGTCAATGCCGGTTTTGCCGAGATAGAGGCTACACCGACCAACATCATGAACGAACGCATGTTGGAGTTTGCTTTCGAGGCACAACGCTACTGGGATTTGCTCCGTCAAGGTGTGGACTATGCCGCCAATCAGATTGCCGGTACCACCAATGTGTTGAGCGGAGGCAATGCCGACCAAGTAGTGATTACCGCGGATAAGATGCGCGCCACACAAGGGCTGTCGCAGATACCTTACAATCAGATAAATCTGTCGGGTGGTGTCCTCAAACAAAACCCGGGTTGGTAATTTTTGATGTATTCAACATTTAGAAGTAAAAATCATGATAAAGAAATACATATATTCGTTCGCGGCAAGCGTACTGTTGCTACTTGCCGGCTGCACGCCCCAAACCTACGAACTGGGTGCGGTAGATGTATCGACCGATGACTTGGTAGAGGGCATTGCATACACCATTACGCACGATGCCTCCAACCCCAACATTGTCTACTTGGAAAGTAAAATGGACTCTAAGTACAGACCTTTGTGGGAGCATCCGCAGGGACGTAGCCAATCGCCTAAAGTGACGTTGCAAATACCGTTCGAAGGCACCTATACCGTACGCTTCGGCGTAGAAACACGCGGCGGCGTTGTTTACGGCGCACCGACCACGTTTACTATCGACTCCTTCTTTGCCGGCTTTGTGAACGACGAACTCTGGACAAACCTCACCGGCGGTGTAGGCGAATCCAAAGTATGGGTGTTCGACAACGGCGCGTACGGACTCTCTACCGGCGAGTTGAGTTATGCCGACCCGTCGTCTGTCGTAGAGTTCAACAACTTCACCATTAACTATCAAGAAGGTGCCGGATCTACCGGCGATGCCAACATGTGGAACAGCACCATGACCTTCTCGCTGATTGGCGGAGCCACCGTAAGCATACACGACGCCTCGGCAAGCACCGACATCAACGGTACCTTTATGCTCAATACCACCGACCATACCCTGAACTTTACCGATGCCGAACTGATGCATACATCGGGACAATCGGGCAGGTCGAGCAACTGGGCAAAAGACCTGAAGATTCTTACCCTCACCAAAGACCAGTTGCAAGTGGGCATCATGCGCGACAACGACGAAGGACCTTGGTGGATGATATGGAACTTTGTCTCCAAAGAGTATGCCGATAACTACGTGCCGTCGGTAAACGAAGTCACCGGTCCCACTCTGCCCGAAGGCTGGAAAGATGCCGTAACCGAAATAGTCAGTACTAATATCGTCTGGAAATTGTCTGCCAACTCACCGTTCGACTGGTTTAACTTAGACGGTACACGCAAAAACAACTTTAGCGTATCGGCAGGTACATACCCCGAATGGTGTACGCCGGCTGCCGGAGTGGACGGAATAATATTGACCATGAATAGTGCTCGAAACACCTATAAGCTGGAATTACCCGATTTCACCACGGTAGAAGGTACTTATAGTTTAAGCAACGACGGTGTTTATACCTTCGATCAAGGATTGTTATCTTACCTCATCGGTAGTGACTGGATCTATTTTGGTGCGGACGAGGCTAACAGCTTACAATTGTTAGCTTACGAAACAAGTTCTGTGGGACCTGTCAGCGGCATGTGGCTGGGAGTTAAACAAACCGACGTCAACGGTAGAGCCTATCAATATTTAGGTTACCATTTTGAACCACAACTGGGTGAGCAAGAAAAGCCTGTTTACGGAGGAAGCTTGCATGCTTATGATGAAGCTTGGGTATTTATCGACAGCGAAGAAGTGTCTATTCAAGATGAAGGTCAGTACACCTTTACGCTTAACGGCGCTTATCCGTTACCTTATGGTATGTATCTGGATGTGCTGCTAATTTGGAAAGACCACCCGAATGCTACCCTCACCATCAACAGCATTAAGGCAGACGGAACCGCACTCACCATCGACCCTACGCTTCTTTCTACAACAGCAGGCGACGCACCTACGACAGCCCGATTGTATATTCTTAACCCATGGGGAGGTGACAATCAAATCGTATCGCCGTCCGATATAGCATTTGCTTCGTCTTTAGAAGTTACTATTACAGTTGCTTTCAATGATTAATTCGATTATGAACAATTCTAAGAATAATAATATGAAGACAAGAATACTAACAGGCATCTTACTCTTAACGATAAGTGCACTCGTATCTTCTTGTGAAGAAGAAATAAAGTACACCATCCACGAAGGTGAGATACTATCGTCCATTACTACCGGAGACGCAACGGTAACGGCGGTATCTGCCGTATTGAATGGAGCGGTGAGCGGATTATCCGAACAAGCAACGGCTGCATACACCGTAGGCTTTTACTATTCGACGTTGCAAGATCCGAAAAACGGCACACGCATTACAGGTTCGTCGGACGCCGGCAATAGTACGTTTAATGCATCTGTCGGCGGATTGACCAAAGGTGTAACTTACTACTATTGTGCTTTTGTTGCCTTGCAGAACAAGGTGTTCTACTATGGCGATGTGAAAAGCTTTACTACCACCGATGCCATGATTGCAACGGCTGATGCTGCTGCGATTACCTCCGTATCGGCAACATTGGGCGGAACACTTGGCGGTGTTACCGAATTGGTAGGGAACAGCTCGTTAAGCTATGGCGTACTGCTGGGAACAAGCAACTCTGCCGAAGTTTTGCAAGACGGTAAAGCCTTTGTGGGAAACACCACCTCCAATACTTATAATATTGTGGTCATCGACTTAGTGCCCGGTGTCACCTATTATTATATGGCATACATGGATTTAGACGGCATCCGTCAATATGGCGAACTGAAAAGCTTTACTACCGAATCCGTAGAAATGGAATACGTTGACATGGGATTAAGTGTAGCATGGGCAAGTTACAATATCGGTGCTACACGTCCCGAAGAAGTCGGTGGTTTGTATGGCTGGGGAGATATCTCGGGAGTGAACACATCGACCAACATTGCCGACTATGGTATGAATGCAGATATTGTAGCGGGCGAGTTTGATATTTGTGCAGCCTCCGGATTGGGACGCTTGCCTACATTTGCCGAAATAAACGATTTGGTTACCAAATGTACTTCCGAATGGACTGAAATAAATGGAGTGTCGGGTTATAAGTTTACGGCTCGCAACGGCAATAGTATCTTTCTACCGGCAGCAGGTACCCGCACTGGCTATTCTACCTCTTCGGAAGGAGTGTTAGGCGGATATTGGAGCGGTTCAAACTATAAACCCAATACCGACTATGCTTACACGATGCAGTTTAACAGCGGCGGTGTAGCTTGGGGAACGTCACAACGATTTAAGGGCTTGTCCATACGTCCCGTACAAGAGATGAAACAAGAAGGAATACCATTCGACAACTACAAACTGGTAACGGGCGACATCGAAGGGAATGGTAACTATCGTATTGATATTTACAATGCTTGGGATGGTTCGGGCACCGATACGAATTGTGGTTTAGACCCTGCTGCTATCGCATTTACCGACCAAATATCTGTTACATTTACCTTATCGGGCATCACTACGCCGGGCGAATATCAAGCCTTTATGGTTTTTGCCGACGGAACATGGACTACCCAAAACTGGGGATATAACGATAACGGACAAGGTAGTGTATTGGTAACGGGCGACGGAACATACACCGTTAAATTAGACGGTGCCGGTGCCGGATTGGGAGTATTTGCCATCGATGTTGTCGGACTGTCGGGTGCCAATGGTGGTGCCGAAGGTATTACAACTACCATTAATAATATCTTTGTTGACAATTGGGGGACGATTGTACCGTTCGACAATTATAAACTCAATGCGGGAGACGTTGAAGGCAATGGTAACTACCGCATGGAGATATACAATGCTTATGGTGTTACAGCGAACAATTGTGGTTTGGGAGTAGCTCCGGCTGACTTCGCATTCGCTACCAAAATGGCTGTTACATTTACTATCAGCGGCATCAGCGTTCCCGGAGAATACCAAACTTTCCTTGCCTTTGCCGACGGCAGTTGGGCAACATCCAATTGGGACTATAACGCCGACGGACAAGCCAGCACCATAGTAACCGGAGACGGAACCTATACGGTAAAACTAACTGGTGCAGGCAGCGGACTAAACGTATTCTGCATCGATATAAAAGGCCTCACAACCGCCCTTGGAAGTGCAGATGGCGTACTTGCAACAATTGACGCCATACGCATTGAATAATACAATTAATTAGGCTCTTTCCGCATCAATAGGTTTTTACATAGTATTTACAAGCCAAAAGTCGCCTCCGGCACGGTACAAAAGTGACCGTTGCCGCGAGGCGACTCTCTTTGGGTCACATTATCTCTTGTTTACGCAGCAAAATGTCACAATATTGCGCTTTCTGCTAACTCGTACTTTG
>JAISHU010000085.1 GCA_031262385.1 Mediterranea sp. (in: CFB group bacteria) | reverse complement strand
GGACAAAGGTAATTTTTATTGGGTGGATGAAGAAGAGAACAGGTAGATTTTTGTATTGATGAGATGGAGTTTTGCGCTTCGCGCATGGGAAGATACCCCTCCGTCACGCCTTCGGCGCGCCACCTCCCCTCTAAAGAAGGGGAGGAGTTTGAGATACTACTGCTTCCCTATACACAGATACTATTGCCTCCCTATACACAGTTACCACTGGCGTACCCACTCGGGTTGCGCACGGCTTTCCTCTAAACTCTAATTTACCGCACCCCGCGCACCGCCTCATTAGCACATTAGCACATTATTCATCACAGCGGGAAGCTAATTCCCATTGATACGTTCGCTCCAACCTTATTAAGCGGAATACCCTCTTCCGACAACTTACCGAAAGCATAGTCCGCACCGATAAAGAAATTGAAGTGGGGAGCACGCAAGCTCAACACACCGCCGGCACTGAAGTCCGACAACGACGAATAGGCAATGTTCGCCGAAGCTTCAATCCATTTCAGCGGGCGCACATTAGCCAGCAAAGTGGCTTGCGACCACGAATAGTTTCCTTGTATGCGCTGTGTATAAAGCAAACCGGCACTAAGTCGGCGATAGAAAGGCATCTCGTAGTTTACGCCGACATTGACCGTAGCCGCAAGCATGCTTGTCACGGTGTGCCGACCTTCGTCGTAGAACGAAAACATCTTTTCCAAATCGTCGCTCAATGCATCCAACTGTGCGTGCAACGTATTGTTCTGCCCGTTATCACCTTCTTCACCTATGTAGATTGGATCTTTGAATCCTTCGAAGGTATATGTGTTGCTGGATACGGCGCGATTGGTTTTGTCCCACGAGATAAAGCCCAAGTCGAGCACCGAAGCCGACACGGTAAGTCCGTCCACCAAATAGCGGGGAAACTTATAAACGGCACCAAGGTCGATGGCAGCACCCATGCCTGCCAAACCAAACTTTATATCATCCACTCCCTCTACCTTGTACTTGCCGTTGGCGGCTTCCATTTCTATCTTGAAGCGCGAGTCCAGTATCGAAACATCCTGTTGGGCATCGGCATTAATCGTCCAGTAGTCGTCGGTCATGGTAATGTCCATGCGTTTTACGTTGAGGTCGGCATATCCGCCGCCGATGAGTAGTTTCAGTTTGGCGCCGACGGTAAGGTCTTTAGTGATAGCGTGCGAATGCCCCAAAGCCAGTTCTACATAGTTTTGCGAATGTATGCCCAAGTCGGAGAACGAATAAAACTCTTTTTTGCCTGCCTGCTTCATAAAGTCAAACAGTTCGTAGGGTAGGGCAATACTGGTATTGGAACGGACGTTCAGCTCTACCAAGTTAATGCCCTTGAATGCACGAAAGGCAACCGACAACAGCGAGAAGTCTGCATTGACATTGAGCTTGTTGAGTGAATTGAGTTTACTCAAGAAATCATCGGCACTCACCGACGGGTGCATAAAGGTGGTACGCGGATAATTGGAGTTGTTCTCCGTGGGAAAGATAAAGTTTTTCATCCCAATGTTTGCCGTAGCACCCGCATTGATGTTACCAAGTACGGGAAATCCGATGTAGCCTTCGCGCAGCATCGCCGGATTGATGCGATGATTTTGCGTGGTGCTTTCCATGAGAAAGGTTGCACGGACATTTTGTGCCGAAGCAATGCCGTATGTCGTTACAGCCAACAGAGCAGCAACGCTTAATTTAAGAATTTGTTGTTTCATAAGTAATCGGTATAAATATAATATTATACAATACAAACTCAAGAAAAAAATACATCAATATTTAGGGCGTTATTATAAACTTTTTCGGTTACTCTAACTATCTGTTAATTGAGGTTTGTTATAATTTGTCCGTTGAGTTTTAGCCTGATATCTTTTAAGAAGAGGTATTGCGAAGAGCGCAATTCGCTGCTACCCGCGGACTTGCCTTCCACGCGTACATTGAACTGTTCCAGTCTGCTCACAGCTTTGGGGTCGTTTATCTTGATGGTGAGTGTCAACGGAGTGGACTGTTCTACACCCTCTGCACCGCCGGCAGCCGAAATAACCGCCGATATTTTTTCAATCTTGCCGGTGAGGTCTTCTCCTCCTACACCTACGGGAGTAAGTGTCAGACCCAAATCCAACGGTACGGTACTTACGGCGGTTGCCGTGACGGTAAGCCCTTCTGCCTGATAGTTCTCTAAATCTTTATGCAGATTACCGATGGTGTCATTGTAAACAATCTCCAAACCTTTGTCGAAGCTAAAGGGCACCAACACTTCGTAATCCATTTGAACTTCAAAATTGCGTCCCGGTTCGATGCTATGCATCCGGCTATTGTCGGAGTGTATGTTGCCGTGCGACAAATCAATGCGAACGTAATCGGGCAGTTTACGTATCAACGCACCGATATTGTCTACGGGGCGAAGTATGCTGGTTTCGGGCACAAAGCCATTCGGGTCGAACGGTGCCTTACCCTGATAATAGTAGAGGGTTTGGTTACTCCCCATAGCTATTTCATCGGAACCTTCGGTAGGTAACGACACGGTATCGCCTACGGTCTTTCCGTCGGTTTCGGCATAAAGCGAAGCTCTGAAAAGCAGCGGAATGGGACGCTCGTCGCCCGTTATGGTTATTTTAATGGTGGGGTTGTTCATCTCCAACGACACTTCGGGGTCTTGCAAAAAGTCGGGCACATCGTCGGCTATTTTTATGGGGTCTACCGTGGGGTTGATTTCGGGGTCTACAATGCCTTCAATGGATTGTACTTCAATATTGCCGGTTTCTACAATCAGTTTGATGTTTACTTTATCATCCTTTCGCAAGACAAATGCTTCGGTGGCATTCAGGGTGAAAGAGCCTGACATAGATACCTCCTGTTTGGCGGAGAGCATACCGTTGGCTATGGCTTCGCCAAAACTATTCGACGTGCCGAACTGTACATACTCCACCGGAATATCCGGAAAAGTCAGCATGTTTCCGGTATGGTCGATTATGTCGGCAATCTTCAACGTGTGCGTACCTTTTTCAAAGAGATTAGATTGAAAGAAGTCGGGGAAGGTGATGCTGAGGTTTTTTACATCCGCAATCTCAAACTTAGCATAGGCAGGTTGTTCCACCGCCAGACTGATTTTAAGCGATTTGGTTTTGGGGAATATTCGGAACAAGCGGGCTACCTCTTTGGGAATGTCGTCGATGTTCACTTCAATATCATTCTCTCCCGTTCGAACTTGCGGTTCTCTTCTGCCCTTTGGAATAGAGACATCCGTTGAAGGCGGGTTAACCAGAGGCACCTCGGGTTGCACGTCTACATTCTCAATAGAGAAAGGGGGGATGTTGTCTACTTTAATGCTCTGTCCGGCACTTCCTTTGCGTACTAAATAATATAGACTGCTCCCTGTGGATAGGGTGTCTATAATATCCGAATCCTCAACTTTCAGCATAGTGCGTAGGAATATCTTTTCGGTACTCCCAAGCTTTAAGCTTAATTTGTCACTTCCCAGACCTACCGTAAGGTCTACATCTTTAAGGGAATAGGTGTTGTCTATACAGGATTGCAGCGTGGCTCCCGTTAACAAAACGAACACAATAATCCATGCGATGTTGTTACATTCTCTTGCCATAACTTTACATATTATTTAGAAGCTGTTTTGGAAATAGCTTTCGGAATCAGAGCACTAAAATCAAAACAGTTTCTTATTCTCAAATGCTGCAAAATTACAAATCATATTTCCTTTTTACAAAATAATAACACTCTGTTTGGGTAAGTGCGATTGTGCCACGCCCGGCGCACTACGAAAAAAGGACGGAAATGCTTTCGCATTACCGTCCTTCCTTTATTTTTAAAAAGCCGCACCGATGATGTGATGAAACTCCGAATGACAGGATTTGAGTGTTCGTCTCTCTTTGTAATCCACTGACTTGCGTCCCCGAAGGGTGTGGCCCGCCATTGAGAAACAAAACTAGTCTCGGTATTTCATTATAGTTTGATGAGTTTCCCTATCCAACCGATGCGGCTTATTCGTTGTTTCTCTGTGACAAAGATAGGTGGTTACTTTTAAACGAGCAAGCAAAACCACAATTATTTCACTTTACATCAGCAAGGCACCCACCAAAGCCAAGATAGCGTAGAACTCCGGAAGAGCTGCGTATATCAGCGTATTTACCATTACGTCATGTCCTTGCGACATACCGGCAATACCATTGGCGCATACTTGTCCCTGACGGATAGCGGAGAAAAGACATACTAGTCCCACACCCAATCCGATGCCGAAAATCAACGGACCTTGTGCCGCGAAGTCTCTGCTACTGTACATAAAGAAAGCCACGAAACCATAAAGTCCTTGTGTAGAAGGTAACGCCGAAAGAATCATGTAGCCTACCGACTTAGACGGATCTTTCTTTAAAGCTCCCTCAGCAGCATTACCTGCAATGGTTGTACCAAAACAACTTCCAATTCCCGCCAAGCCTAACATCAGACCTAAGCCGAGATAACCTAAAATTTCATTCATATTCTTTTTATTTTAATTATTTGTTTATTCTTTATCTTATTCTTCACTCTTCACTCCAAAGGGTTTATACGCTGTTCCCTTACCGTCGTAACCCGAGTTTTTGAAATATTCTACGAATGTCAGACGGAGCGGGTGTACGTATGCACTCAGGCACGACATAGCAATGTTGATGCCGTGTCCCAACACCAATATCAACAGGCAAAACACCCAACCGGGAATGCCTCCGGCCGAATCGCGCACCATGAAAGCCAACTGATTGAATACGCCTCCCAACATGCCGCCTGCCAAGCCCAAGGCATAGAGACGTATGTAAGAGAGCGTATCGCCCATCAGTCCGGTTGCCATGTTGTAGGTATCCCACAGTCCGGCACCTACGTTGACAAAGATGTTCCGGTGTATATTGTTCAGCAAATAGATGCCTATGGCGGACACGCCGCCTATCACGATAAATGCCCAAGTAGAGACTTCGTGCGATATGATATTTAAGAAAGCCAATGTGCCTGTGCAGACAAAGCCTACCACCAGCAACAGCCATCCCCAAGCACTAAGCGACTCTTTAAAGCCGAAGCGTATCGTTTCGCCGACGGCTTTCACCGTCATACCAAAGCTGATTTGTACGATGCCGATAATGATAGCAAGCAACATCTGCTTGTCGTAGTTCGTATCGCCTATCTTGCCTACAATCATAAACTGTTTTACGCTGTCCGGCAGATTGACATCTACGAGCGAGACACCGAAGAAGGTTCCCAGCAAAGCTCCGACAATGGTTGTGGCAACGCCCAGCGTCATCACCAGATTCATCATGCCAGCCAGCGACTTCGAGAGTTTCTTCTTTAACAAGAACCCTAACACAATCAGCACCAGACCGTAACCGGCATCGCCCATGCAGAAGCCGAAGAAAAGGGTAAAGAAAGGTGCAATCAGCGGTGTGGGGTCAAACTCGGCGTAGTCGGGCATGCCATACATCTTGGTCAACACCTCGTACATGCGGTTGAAAGCGTTGTTCTTGAGTTTGATGGGGGCATTATCTTCCCGCTTGGCAGCACGCATTTCGTAATAGACGCCGTTGTTATCGAGCAGGTTGCGTACTTCCGTCTCTTTATCTTCGGGTACCCATCCTTCGAGAAACAACACAGAGCCTTTTGCCATGCGTTCACCGCTCAGGGTTACCGTGCGAAGGTCAATCTCGCTTTGCAGTTGGTGATACAGATAAGCCAGTCTGTGGCTCTTCCCGGCACAATAGTCGTTAAGCTTAGCGGTGTATTCATCGCCGGTTTTCTGCAACTGTGCCTTTTGCTCCATGAGTTCGGACAGCGAATGTCGGGGTAACCGTATCGGTTCCAAATTCAAAGAGAATGCCTGTGGCATAAGCGTAACGAAGTAGACCCAGCCACCCTGTTCGAGTACACGGATAGCATTGCAATCGGTTTCCCACGTCTCTTGGAAGTCTCTTTCCTGACACGTATAGAACTGAAGATACCAACCGGCATCTCTGAGTTTCTGCACCATGGTTTGGTCGAAGTCACCCCAAGGCGTAAGCTGTGCGATGTCTTTGTCGCATTGCGTAAGTTGTTGACCGATGTGTTGGATGGCTTGTTGTATCTCCTCGTATCCTGTGATAATGTCATCGGCAGACAATTGGGAGTCAGCCTCTTGCGATGCATCAAAAGAAGTGTCGTGATGCATTTGGCTCAGTGTATTCTTGTAGAGCGCACGCTTTTGCAGCATATCCTGAAGAGATTCATCGGGTTCGCCTTGTTGCTTTTCCACAATGTGCACCACTCCCAGCTCCCGAATTTGTTCGAGAAACTGTTCGTACTCCCTGTGATAGACAAGGAACGACAGTTTTTTCATTTTGGTAATCATGCTTCGGTCTCCTTTCTGCTCTCTTGGTGAGATTTCATAATCTTTTGCGACGACTTGGAGAGGTTTTCTTCGTCCTCCATGAAGCGCTTTATCTTGCGCACCGCATCCTGATAGCCCGGTATCTGCACCTTTTCAAAGAGGTTTACCTTTTGGGTTGTCTTTTTGCGGGCATGTTCCAGCAGTCCCAGTTTGGCAACGACAAACTCGCGTTCCACGGCTGTGTGTGCCAGTCGTTTCAGCAGATGTACGCCGTCGGCATACCATTTGGGTGTGCTAAAGAGACTGAACGGTCGCACCTCGAACTCCACGCTGTCCAGCATCGGAACACGCACCCCGGCAATCTTCTTTACGCTGAGGAGCACGTCGCGCACCTTTATCAGCGTGGGGTCGAATTCACTCCACAGGGCAAACATGGCTTCGTAGGCTTGAATGTCGCGTTCCAGTCGCTCTTCCAATTCGGTAGCTTCAGCCTTACAACGTTTCACCTCCATACGCAGGGCGCTCTCCTTATTCTTTATAATAGGTAGGGTTCGCACGCGTACTTTCAACTGTTTTTCCAGTTGCTGAAGCGATGTTTTGTTATATTGAAACTTTATAGCCATGCGATTATTGTTTAGGCCAGAACTCGTCTACCAATTCTTGTTTGATGTTCACCTCTTCGGGTTTGAAATACTTTCCAAGCAGGCTCCATGCCACGTCCAGCATCTCGGTGGTGTCGAGATTGACATCAATGGCAAGCAGTTGGTCGGAGTAGTCTTTAGCGAAAGAGAGGGTACGTTCGTCGTAGTTGGTAAGGTCGAAA
>JAISHU010000083.1 GCA_031262385.1 Mediterranea sp. (in: CFB group bacteria) | reverse complement strand
TTGGCAGGTAGTAAGGTGGGGTTACATTGGCTCTGAAGATTCCGACCTACTTTCTCAGAATATGTGTGGCGCTCATAATAAAAGAGAGTGTACCCTTTTGTAGGATAGGTAATCTGCTTAAGCATACCTATGCGAGAACCACTTTCCGAAGGTTCTCTATTCGCAACCGTAACCCATTCGTTATAAAGAGCATCAGTATTCAGTGCAGGGCATAAACTGTCCGGTCCTACATATTCACCATGATAGTTCTCTTTATTGAAATAGCCCCAATGGTCTATTGCTGATGTCCCATGATAAGGGAAAGGTTTGGACTTGTCATAGTAGTCAAATTTATAAATAGCACTATCAGAGAACATGATTTGGTCTAAAAAAGTAATAGGGTTACTTTCACTATTCTGATTGGTGTAGTAATTGAATTCACATTTTCGTATTACTGTGTTGTCTGCTTCCGACTCTACAACAATCTCATCTATGATTCCGAGTGCGTTATCTAAATTGTAATAATGGTTATGGAATCTAATTTTCTCGGTAGCTTTGTTTCTATAATTAAAAGAAATGGAGATGGAATTATCTATAATGATTTTATCTAATGTTATTCCCTTTTGAGTTGATTCATAAACATCCAAATCCTGAGTTATATTACCTTGGGTAGCGGGAACTTGTGTTATCCATGGATCATCAAACTCTGTTAATGTATACCACTGCACTTTATTATAAGAAGGACGGCAACTTTTATAATTTTTGTAATATGAATATTGAAAATCTATACTCCTACCTGAGGGGGCTTCTATTTTCGATAACATCCATGTTATCCTATAATTTAATAATAGGCTACCTAGATAATCGCCACCTGCAGTTCCTTGGACAAGCCTTCGATACTCATTATGAGTATCTATCTGGTTCTGTCCCGCTCCTCCAAAAGTATAGATATATCCGTCTCCTGTCTCTATTTTTATAATACCGGATGTGAATTCATCTAATACGATTTTATATTCACCGTAAGGTTGTGTCGTGTTATAAACATAGATAGCCCCGTTCGCCCCTAAACAAAAAGAACCCGAGTGACCTAAAAAATGGAAATGGTATATATCGGATTCCGCTTCAATGTTATCGTGAATGAGTGGCAAATGAGAGCCACCCTCTAAGGTATTTAGATTGTCAATAACGCTTGACCATGTTCCCACATTTGTCGTCGAATTATGATAGAACCAATAACCCTGATATATCATGGTAGGAGGAGAACGCGTTACGCTTTCTTCGTCTGGTATACCTTTTATTTCACGGATAATGCTACCGCCTGCGTTGAGGGCCCAGCCAAGACCTAATACTCCGGTTGGGATATTGGCTTTATAGCCGTCAGAAGCATACTCCATAGATATAGGAAGAGTAAAATCTTTATCCTCATAAGTATATATCGGAATGCTTACGGGAACTCGTCCTGTGTATAAACTTGCTTGGTTATTACCATATCGCATAAAATTCCAAACCTGCGGAGAAGGTATGGTAAAGTGTCCATTGTCCTCATATTGCGCATAGCTTTTATTAGGCAATAGAAGGGGTAAAACGAATAATACTACCCATGCCATCAAATGTTGTGACTTCATAATGTTGTTTTCTATTAGAGTTAAACTTTCCGGCAAACATACATCATGTCACAAACTTTCTCCAAATTTTTAGCGTCACATTTAGCGTCACAGAGCGTCACAATTTCATCCCAAAGCGTCACAAGAGCGTCACAGAGCGTCACAAGTGTGTAATGTTATCAGAAAGGGTATTGGATGTTACCTGCGATCTGCTTATACAAATAGAAAGAAAGTTTTTTTCGAAGTCTGTAACGACGTGTTCTTAATGTGCTGGAACTCGTTCTTGTCAATAGAGTTACAACATTTTTAGACAATTTCAATGCCATGCAAATACAAAGTAACATATCATCTTCCGTTAAAGAAGGGCATTGTTCTTTTAACAGAGTGGTAAACTTTTTAAAACAGCGAAAAAGTTTTTCTCTTGCCAATTTCGCATCGGCGGCTGAAAGGACTTGATCTCTTTCTGCCTTCTGCATCATCTTATACGTTTTCGACCGTTTATACTTCTTTATGCATATACTCTTCCGACGTTCTAAGAGCGTAAGTTCGTAACGCATCTTTGCTTGTGGCATGAAGATACCGAGTAATAGTAGTTTAATGTTGTGTAATAACATGATATTCGGATTAATGATATTATTCTTTTGGTTCTTTTTTCAAACTCTTTATCTCCCGCCGTCGATATTCGCACCCTTTCAACAGTAGCGGATAAGCCACGGTGCTGTCGCGCTCTATCCGGACATTGCAGAGGGTTCCGGCATAAAGCCCGTCGGGTGGGAGGTAATAACACTCTTTTAGGTAAATGCCTCCCCGCACTGTTCCTCGTACATCGGCAATACCGTCTACATAAAGCAAACCGCGGAAAAATGCGTCGGTATCCTGATGATAATTGCAGGCGACCTCCAGCCCCGAAGAGGGCGTTCGGTCATTACCGTCAAAGAGTACGGCATATCCTTCCAAGGAACTATGGGCACCGAGTCGCAGATAAGGTTTTACCTTTTCGTTTTTAAGATAGATGCCCGACGGGTAGCGCAAATGTACATGCTCGCCGATAATCACCGTATCGGAAGCCACAATCTGTAGCGCTCCCGTAAAGCCGTCTTCGATGATGACGGTACGACCGGCGATTAGCGTGTCGACAAGTGGGTGTGCGTTAGACAATGTCAAACGGTCGGTGACGGCTTCTTTCAAGAGCTTGTCCATGCGTGCGATAACCGTAGAGTCGACAGGAGGTAACTCTTTCTCCGAAAGACGGACGTCGGCTTCGTGCAGCATCTTTCCGCTGAACGGGCGCCCTTCCACTTCAATGTAGTTGATGCCGTTGAAAGGCAGATAAACCGTACCGACGGTTTCGGTGGTACCTGCAAAAGAGAGAGCTATTTCGCGGTTACATAGCCAAAGTGCGGCTTCGTAAGGAGAATCTTGTACCCTTCCCAATAGACGTACGGAACGTGCATTGCCGAAACGCACGTCGACACGTTCGTAAAGTCCCCACGGCTCCACCTCTATCCGGAAGTCGGATGCCGGACGGTCGGCATACAGCCGATGTGTAGCCGGTACATCGACACCCGAAGCCGTGAGGGTGCTGTCGTTGCAATAAAGCACAAAGGCGGAATTGAAATCGTCGCGCAGTTGTTTGCCGTCGTGATAAACGGCGTAAAACAGGCTGTCGAGCGAAAAAAGTGCGAGGGCAAACAATACCAACAAGGTGATGAGCACGCACACGGTTATAACGGTGGGCAATGCCGATGCCCGAAGCCTCCGTACCGACCTGCTTTTGAATGGTATCTTTCTTCCTGCTTTCATAAGATGGTTTTTTACCTCGAATCAGCCGATGGTTTGTCCCAGTTGAAACATCGGCATATACATCGCTATCAGCACAAAGGCAACAATAACACCAATACATAAGATGAGTGCCGGTTCCAGAATGTTGCCCAATTGTTTGAGCGCATGTTCCAACTCGGAGGTGTTGTCGGTTGCTTGATGCAGTAGCATCCGGTCGAGCGAATTGGTCTCTTCGCCCACCTTCAATAGCGTAACAAGCTTATGTCCGTAGATGGATTCGAATTTCTCCATATTGGCAGAAAAGCTCTCCCCGCGTTTCAATCCTTCCGCCATTACGGTGAAAGACTCACTGTACGGATAAAACCGAATGATGCCGGCAAGCATGGAGAGCGCATGCAACAATGGGACATCCGAACTGACCAGCAGGTGCAGCAACCGGCAGAATTGTGCCCGGTAATGCATCTTTACCAAATAGCCTACCCACGGAAGATGTAAGATAAACGAGGCATGGAGCCTGCGGTACCCATCGGTGGCGCCGTAGAACAGCTTTAGCAAAACCAGTGCGAGAACCATCAAACCGAGTGTCGTGACAAATGCGGGGAAGTAAGATGCCGCATCGAGCATAAACTGCGTAATTGCCGGCAAACTGCCCCCCATACGTGTATAGACTTGCTCGAACATCGGCACCACTACGGTAATCATAAAGAAAAGTACCAGCAAGGCTACCACCACAATGATAAGCGGATAACTCAAAGCACCGGCAAGCATGCGTCGTTGTTCTTCCTTCTTGCGGTAGTAGTCGCTCAGGAAAAGCAACGACTGAGCTATTTTGCCGGTCTCTTCGCCTATGCGAATTACCCCATAATCCAGCGGTGTGAAGGCGCCCGAATGTTGCAGACTCACCCAGAATTCGTTTCCCGTAAGAATTTGTCGGTAAATGGTGTTAAGAAGTGCAATCTCTTTTTTACCCTTTTCTCCCGCAATAAGCAGTTCGAAGGAACGACTGAAGCTTAATCCCGAGCCAAGCAGCGAATGAAGTTCGGAAAACATCAAATGCTTTTTCTTGTCGCCAAGGGGTTTATCGGATGTAACGTGTAGTTTCATAATGCAATCGAATGGTGTCTTTTCGGATGGATAGTTCTATGATAAGCGAATCAATCAGGCGGGTATCCTCGTTTGCCGGATAAAGGCGAAGGTCGAGCAATCCCTTAAAAAGGGTATCTGCCGTTTCGTCGCTATGCAGCACCATATAAGTGCTGTCCACGGCGAGACTTTGTCTCGTAACCCCGTCGGTATATACCCACAAACGGTGGTCGTACAAGCAAAGACTGTCACTCTTTTCCAGCAAACTCTCTAAGGTCTGGTGGCTGTAAAGAAGATGGGATTTCTGCCATAAACGCTCGGTTAATATGTGGTTGTAGCGGTGTATAATACCCAGACCGTCGAACACCAGCAGAAAGAGGATGCCCGTAACAATCATTACCACCAGAAGTTCTGCCATGGTAGTGCCTCTAAGTCGAATGTACCGTAATCTATACATATATTCGAAAAGTAATGTTATGGATTGGCTTGCAGGTAACGATAGTGTATGCGGCGATGTCGCGCCACACCAACGACCGACAAATCTATTTGATAAATGTTCTCTTTGTAATGTGTGATGCTTACCTCTATTTCTCCCTCGTCAAACGTCTTTGTGTACTCTTGCGGTTGTAGCGTGCTACCGGCTATCTGTCGGCGGCACCGGTTCAGTTCGTTTTCAAGGACGACGTATTCGGTATCATTACCGCCGGAAGTCAGCAAGCGGGTAAGGGTATCCATTGCCATCACAAAAATAAGGAGGAAGATTACCGATGCGGTAATGGTTTCCGCCAGTGAGGATGCGCGCAGCCTGCGTGACCTGTTTAGCCGCCTCTTGCTATTGAACGGACAACTCATATTTTCGGGATTGGTGAAGCACAGTCAGCTTATGTGGTTCTATAAGCTGTATTTTAAAGACTCCGAGCTGGTCGCCAACCTTCAACTGAATACTTTTGCCGTCAAGCTCTACCAACGCCTTCACCTCTTTTCCCATGCGCATAAATCCTTTGTAGGTAAAATCGGGTGCCACTTCCCGTATCGGCTCTGTGGTGTGCCGGACGACAGGAGAAACCTTTTGAACCGGCTTTTCTTCGTTGGCTTGTGATGCCGGCGGATAGTCGCCCAAGAAGGGGTCTTTGTAGTTGAGTAGCAACTTGGGTTCTTCCGGTTTGACCGGCTTCGGAGTTGCTGCTATCACGGGTATCGCATCGGACGGCTCGTGCATGGCTGCATAAACTTTCCATGCAATGGTACCCCAAATGACGATGCTTAGTATAAGTAAAAGAGGTACGGTGAATTTCTTTGTTTTCATAAATCAGCCTTTCTTTTTAATGCTGTTGTTCTATCTGTTCCAAGAAGATGCGGCAGGTCACTGTCTTGGGCGTATTCCGCCGGGTTCGGTCGTATTCGAAGTTTACCGATGCTATCTTTACGGATAAGTCCATCTGTTCGGTTTCGTGGAGCACCTTAACCAACTCCCTAAATCTGCCCGTGAGTGTCAGTGTCCCCAGATAAAGACTGTTTTGCCCTTCGGCACGTACCACCTCCGGACGGTAGTTCATCACACTTACCTCGTGCGTTCTCAAGGTTTCCGCCATAACCTGCATAATCTTCCCGTTGCTTAGCAGAGGCTCCGAGATAACCGTCTCTTTAACGGCAGATGCAGAAGAGGGCTGCAACGGAGATGATAATCGGCTCTGCTGTTGCAGACGTACATTCTCACGATGCAAGCCGTAGGTTGATTTCAGGGTTGCCTGCCAAATAACAAGTGGGGCTACCACCAGCAGACAAACTAATTTCAGGATACCGCCATACTGTTTCATAATTTGATTTTTAGATGAAGTTCAAACTGATAAACGGAAGAATCTTTCCGTCGTTCCAACGCGGTTACTTCCACTCCTGCAAAAAGAGGGTCACTTCCCAAAAAACGACTGAAGAGCGTAACACTTCCCGGAATGGTGGTCTCGCCGACGATACGGATAATACCGAACGACAGTTTTACTTCCTTGTCACGCCCGATGAGATTTCCCGTGTCTACGGCGGGGAAGAGTGAAAGACGACTTAAACGCATCTCTTCGGGCAGGTAAGAGGCTATGCGGTCGCTCAATAGCGCGAACGACACATCGGGCACTTTGCGGTATTCGCCGCCTATCCGTCCCTGTTTCTCGCGAAGTTCCTTTTGCGCCCTGTCGTTGCGTTGTTTGGCGGAAAGCTCGGTTTGCAGTACACTGTTTTCCTGCCGCAACTGTTCGCTCAGTAGGAAATTACCCAGCAGCAGCACGAAGAAAAACAACAGCACCGGTAGTCTGAGACGGTAATAGAGGAGTTCGCACAGTAAATTCAGCCGCTGCTTGTCTCGTCGAAGATTCCGCAGACTGAACTCCCGCTTCAGTAGTTCCTCCGGGGTTAACTCTTCGCCGGGCGTAGCTTGTGAAACGATGCGCAGTCCCAATAGGGGTATTTGGTTCTTCGCCAATTCGTCTAACAACGAAGCGATACACTCTTTGCGCAGAAAAGAGACGGTGACTTCTCCCGTGTTTCCGTCCGCGGGCACCACGCTCCAAAGCAGTTCCTTGTTCTCGGTAATCTTCTTTAGCCCGGCATCTCCGGAGAGGTATTTTTTGGACAGCACACCCTCGCCGCTAATCAATAGCACTACGGGACGATGTTTCAACTTATCGGGCTTACCGAAAGGTTTCGTACGACAGCCGCTGTCCGATGCTTCGACTTCCATGAGCCATGGACGGGGCAAGATAGATTGCAACACATTCATGATGCCAAGATATTTAGGGAATAATGGTAGATTTGATAAAGACGTTCAGCTTTTGTACGTTGTTGGTTCGGGTGGTGCGTCCGAACAGCCAACGCAGCACCGGCACGCGGGCTATAAACGGCAATCCTTTGGAGGTCTTTCCGGTGAGATTGCGCTCAATACCGCCCAGTAATACCATCTCTTGGTTGTTAACCTTGATGATGGAGTTGAAACTGCGTGTAGTGGTCCCCGGAGGGGCGTCTTGCGATTCACGTTCGGTAAACTCGCTTTGTGTCAGGTCGATTTGCATCGTAATGCAACTGTCCAGACTGACATAAGGAGTGATGTCCAACGACAGATTGGCTTCCACGTTTTTCCATTGATACGACTCGGTTTGCATGGGGCTTTGCGTACCGATGATGCTGGTCTGGCTCTCTTTGTAGTACTTTATCTCTCCGCTTTTGAGCGTGGCTTTATGTCCGTTGAGTGTAGAAAGACGGGGAGTAGAACGCAGCACTATCTTGCCGTTTTCTTCGAGCAGTTTCAGACCCAGATAGAAATTGGACGAAACATGTCCCA
>JAISHU010000073.1 GCA_031262385.1 Mediterranea sp. (in: CFB group bacteria) | reverse complement strand
TCCCGAAGCTTATCAATATCTTGCTTTGTTATAGGTATTTTTGTTGAAATATACGGGTCGTACCCTAATGAATATAATTTCTTTAGAACCGGATACCAATCTTTATAGGCAAAAATGTCTCCTCCTGAAATATCAACCCCGATAATACCATATGCCTTCATTTCATCGATTAAATCTAAAACTTTCTGCAATGGCATACACGTATGCTTAGTTGCTCTATCCGCATAACAATATATACAATCGGTTTTACATTGCATATTAAGGACAAACAACAGCCGTCGAACCTTATTTAATCGTTTGGACTGAAAGTCATATGGTTGAGTTACTGCTAAAGAGGAGTAGTTTATGTCGTCTCTAATTATATTATTCCGATTGTTGACAAGAACATATTGAGGAAATCCAAATTTAATCCCATCATACAAAAGTGATACTTGTTCTTCATTTTCGATAAATAAACTTACCAACGACAATGCTTCCTCTTTCGATATATCGTAGAGTGTTATTGCTGTATCCAAAATTTCTCCTAAGTTTTTTCTTCCATCAAATAAAGATAATAGTAAGGCATGCATGGGATGTATGAATGATGTAATTGTTTCTACCGTACTATTATGATTTTTATAAGTAAGTACAATTCTGTTCACATCACCAAGTAGAATATAGTCAGGGTTGAGAATATAGGTTTTATTTGAATCTATCATTATTGTATTTATTTAAAAGTTAAGAAGCTGTTTTGATTTGAGAACTCTTTTCGAGGATTATCTTTCTGTTTTAGGCGGAAAATAAGACTGAAAAGAGACTCAAAGTAAGAGTAATAAAAAATCTATTTCAACAAAATCAAAACAGCTTCTAAAAGATTGAACTAATACAGATATTAGTTCAATCTTTCTGTAAAATAGAGAGTGATTATTTGCCCCAAACTAAGGTTCAATAACTTCAGGGGCAGCGGTTGTAGGGGCAGCGGTTGTAGTTTTGGGTTTACCATTCCAAAGTCCAGACTGCGAACATCCAAGCGCACAACTCGAACTACAAATAATTGTACATCCACCTTCCAAAGTAGACATTTCCATGTCTGTTAAAACCTGGGAACTCGAAATAGAAGGCGAGTTCCTAATTAAATCTTTTACGTTGTCATTCATTTTTGTAATGTTTAAGTGATTAAGAAATTATTGTAGCATAGCTCTTTTATTAGCTATGTTAGTGTTATTTATATTTTTGACTATTCTTCTATATTAAACACTCCACACACTTGCCTCTTTCCATACTTTAGTTCAAGGGTGTACATCCCCTCTTGCTCATCTGATATCGGCAGCAAAAAGTACCCCCCGGCAGACAGAGTGATAACATCAGAATAGACTATTTCACCGTTAAAATTGGTAATAATCACCTGACAATTTCCCAAAGACACATCCGAAGAGATATGAATACAATGATCTTGATAAATCACCGTAGGGAAAAAAGGTAGCGAACGCTTACCTATAATAACTTCTTCTTTATCTTTATCCGATAGTTCTACTTTTTGAGGTTCTGCACTCATCATAGAAGAAGTTGCCAATAGGCACAGGCAAAAAATGAAAATTCGTTTCATAGTTTCTAATAAGTTTTGATAGGTTTACTATTTCGGCGGCAAATCTACGGCAACAAAGAATAAACTTCCAAGGAATTTAGTACGCAAATTGTACGCATTTTCTCGATGAGTACGCAAAAAGTACGCAAAACAGGTTAGACTTCTGATTATTAACTATTTCCAAGAAGCACAAACAAACAACATTTTTTGCCTATATCAGGAACCGGCAAGAAAAAAGCAAAAATACCAGCGTTTAGAAGATGCAAATAGTTACCAATTCGGGGAGATTATGTACTTTCGCGACCGTTAAACATATACTACCTTTATAATAATGAAACACCTTATTCAAAATCTCTTCCTGATAGCGCTACTGCCGTTCGTTTGGACAGCTTGTGAAACCACCTCCTCTTATCCGCATGGACTGGTTATTGCCGATAGCCTTTCGTACACAAATCCCGATAGCGCCGTTGCGTTGCTACAACAATTGAAACCTCAAACATCTCATTACAACAAAAATACACAAATGTATTATCGCTTGCTATGCATCAAAGCAAACGATAAAGCCTACATTACACATACTTCGGACAGCCTAATTCTTCCATTGCTGCATTACTACAAGACTTTGAACGAACCGAAGCGTTTAGCCGAAGCGTACTACTATGCAGGGAGAGTGTATAGTGATTTAGGAGATTCTCCGCGAGCTATCAACTATTTTTATAAAGCAGAAGAGGAAGCACAGCAATCTTATAATGAATTGCTTTCTCATATTTATAGCCAATTGGGAACGCAGTTCTTTTATCAAGACCTTTACGATGAAGCTATGAATATGCATAAACAAGCTTATCAATATAGCTTAAATCACAATGACAGTACAGGGATGATTCTCGATTTGAATAGCATCGCTGTTACATTCTCTTATATGCAACCCATCGACAGTGCTTTCTATTACAACCAACAAGCCTTTGAGATGGCTAAAAAATTGAACAACACAAAGTTGTTGGGTCTATTGTCTGCACAAAGAGCCAGCTTTTATAAAAAGATAGAGCAATATGATTTGGCAATGGATAACATTCATTTCTCAATGGAAAACTTATATACACCAAGCAAAAGCGCAACCTATTCTATCGCCGCAAAGCTGTATCATCAAGCGAACCGTATCGATTCTGCCACCTATTATTATAATCAACTTTTGGAATGTGGAACCATTTATGCCAAACAGGCTTCGCATCGTGGATTGGCAGAAATTGCCATCAGCAGAAATAAACCCGAAGAAGCTGTGACACACCTGACGAAGTACCTGCAATGCAACGACTCTGTGCAAAAACTCGCCAGCGCCGAAGCGGCACAAAAGCTGTCGCATCTGTATAATTACCAGATATGGGAAAAAGAAAACAGCCGCTTAAAATTAGAACATACACGGCTACGATTGTGGCTACTGATTGCGGGTGTTACATTCATCGGGGTGGTAATCGGTGTGTTGTTTTATAAGGAACGCCTCATAAGAAAGCAGGCGCAAATGAAACTGCAACAAGAGCGATTGGAACAGTTGAATCAAGAACTTCTAAAAGAAAGCATCGACACAAAAGAACGTAGCAAAGACAAAATTGCCTCTTTGGAAATGGAGATTGCAGAGATAAAAGGTATGCAATACGAAAAGAGAAAAGGAAAAGAACGCTCTTTCTTTACGTCCGAGTTTTATAATGAACTGCTTAACGACAAAGAGAAACAACTAACCAAGAAACAATGGCAGCAACTCCAAGAGACGGTAAACAACATCTATCCGAACTTCACCAGACGTCTGCTGAAACTATATCCTTTCAAAGTACGCGAATTGCAGGTCTGCATGTTGATAAAGATAAAACTTCCGGCAACTCGCATCATGGAACTTTGCAACTACTCCAAGCAAGCCCATTCGTCCATACGCAGCCGCATGTACTATAAAGCAATGGGCATGAAGGGTACACCCAAGCAATGGGATGATTTTATCAATACATTGTAGGTAGATACAACTGAAAAAATGCCTACCTTTGCGCCTTATTACCATTTGATTAACGTACGATAATGTATAACATTCAACATATACGAGGCGATTTTCCCATACTGGCACGTACGGTGTACGACAAACCTCTTGTCTACCTCGACAATGGTGCTACTACACAAAAACCACGTTGCGTGGTCGAATCAATTGCCGACGAATACTACTCGGTGAACGCCAATGTGCACAGAGGCGTGCACTTCCTTTCACAACAAGCCACCGAATTGCACGAAGCCGGACGCGAAACGGTGCGCCGCTTCATCAACGCCCGCAGTACCAACGAAATTATTTTTACGCGCGGCACCACCGAAAGCATCAACCTAATTGCCTTTTGCTTCGGCGAAGCCTTTATGCGGGCGGGCGACGAGGTGATTGTGTCGGTAATGGAACATCACAGCAACATCGTGCCGTGGCAGTTGCTTGCCGAACGCAAGGGTATCGTACTCAAAGTGATTCCGATGAACGACCGCGGCGAATTGCTGACGGACGAATACGAAAAACTCTTTAGCGAAAAGACCAAGCTGGTGAGCATCACCCACATCTCGAACGTACTCGGCACGGTCAATCCGGTAGAGCAACTGATAGCAACGGCACATGCCCACGACGTACCCGTACTGGTCGACGCAGCCCAATCCATCCCCCACATTGCCGTAGATGTGCAGGCATTGGATGCCGACTTTCTGGTATTTTCGGCACACAAGGTCTATGGTCCTACCGGCGTGGGTGTGCTCTACGGCAAAGAACGGTGGTTAGAAAAGCTCCCTCCCTATCAAGGTGGAGGCGAGATGATACAGCACGTGTCGTTCGAGCGCACTACCTACAACGAACTGCCCTTTAAGTTTGAAGCCGGCACACCCGATTATATCGGTACCACCGGATTGGCGAAGGCATTGGATTACATCACGGCACTTGGCATGGAGCAGATTGCCGCGCACGAGCACGAACTTACCGTGTATGCCACCCGCCGTCTTAAAGAGATTCCGAATATGCGCATCTTCGGCGAGGCGGAAGAGAAGGGAAGCGTTATCTCTTTCCTTGTAGGCAACATTCATCATTTCGATATGGGCACACTGCTCGACCGGTTGGGCATCGCCGTACGTACCGGGCACCACTGTGCACAACCGCTGATGCAACGACTGGGCATCGAAGGCACGGTGCGCGCCTCGTTCGGTCTCTACAACACCCTCGAAGAGGTCGACGCATTGGCAGAAGGCATCCAAAAGGTGAGCCGAATGTTTTAGCGAATAATTAATTAATGTATCACCCATAAAAATTAGAGCACTATGACAACGACACTGATTATTGTAGCAGTAATTGCGATTCTGGTTATCCTGTTTATCTCGAAGTATAACTCGTTAGTGCGCTTACGCAACAACCGCGAGAACGCATTTGCCGACATCGACGTGCAACTGAAGCAGCGTCACGACCTCATTCCGCAGTTGGTCGACACGGTGAAAGGCTATGCCGCCCACGAAAAAGAGACGCTTGACCGTGTGATTCAGGCACGCAACGGAGCCGTCAACGCCAAAAGCATCGACGATAAGATTGCCGCCGAAAACCAACTGACCTCGGCACTGGCAGGCTTGAAGATTACACTGGAAGCCTATCCCGACCTGAAGGCAAACACCAACTTCCTGCAACTGCAAGGCGAGATTGCCGATGTGGAAAACAAACTGGCTGCCGTGCGCCGTTACTTCAACTCGGCTACACGCGAATACAACAATGCCGTGCAAACGTTCCCCTCGAACATCGTTGCCGGTATGACCGGATTCCACCGCGAGATTATGTTCGACCTTGGCAACGACCAACGTGCCACGTTAGACCAAGCACCTAAAATAAGCTTCTAACGTCATGCAATACGTAGGCATTCACACACAGCAACGCCGCAACAACTTCCGCTCGCTGCTGTTGTTGTTGCTGTTCCCCTGTCTGGTGGTAGCACTGCTATATGCAGGATGCTTCCTGATAACCTATCTCAGCCACCCGCACGCCGGCGAAGCAGGCTACAGCCTGACGGAGATGACCAACGACCTGTTCCTGCCGACTGTACCGGTTGCGCTGGGCGTGGTATTGGTATGGTTTCTCATCGCTTACTTTGCCAACACCGCTATCATTAACTCCGCTACCGGCGCCGAACCGCTGGAACGCAAAGACAACATGCGCGTCTACAATTTGGTGGAAAACCTCTGCATGGCACAAGGAATGAAGATGCCCAAAATCAACATCATCAACGACAGTTCACTCAATGCGTATGCCAGCGGCATCAACCCGCGCACCTACACCGTAACGCTGTCGCGCGGCATCATCAACAAACTCAACGACGAAGAACTGGAGGCTGTCATTGCACACGAGCTGACTCACATTCGCAACCACGACGTGCGTCTGCTCATCGTCTCCATCGTCTTTGTCGGCATCTTTGCCATGGTGACGCAAATCATTCTGCGCTCACTGCCCTACATGCGCGTGCGCAGCGGCGGCAAGAACAATAACGGCGCAGGCGTTGTTCTTGTTATTTTAGTGATGTTGCTGATGGCTGCAATCGGCTACTTTTTTGCCAGTCTGATGCGGTTTGCCATTTCGCGCAAACGCGAATACATGGCAGACGCCGGCTCCGCCGAGATGACGAAGAATCCGCAGGCATTGGCATCGGCACTGAGAAAGATTTCGGGCGACCCCTATATAGAAGCCGTGAAGCGCGATGACGTGGCACAACTATTCATTCAACACCCCCGCATGAAAGCCAAAGGCGGAGGAAGCAGTTCGCTGTTTGCCACACACCCGCCCATAGAAAAGCGCATAGAGGTGTTGGAACAGTTTTAGACCTCCGTCCGCTTCGCAATTTGTTTTTGCACCCCCTTACCCGTATAAATTAAACAGAAAAAAGAAAAGCCGTATGAACGCAGCAAAAGAGAAGTCCGGCCACATCGGACTTACCGACGAAGAGGTACGCCTCAGTCGCGAACAACATGGAGCGAATCTGTTGACGCCCCCCAAACGTCCCTCGCTGTGGAAACTATATCTCGAAAAGTTCGAAGACCCCGTGGTGCGCGTGCTGCTGTTTGCAGCACTGCTCTCGCTGGTTATCTCTGTTATCGAAAACGAATATGCCGAAACCATCGGTATCATTGCCGCCATTTTGCTGGCTACGGGCATCGGTTTCTTTTTTGAATACGACGCCAACAAAAAGTTTGACCTGCTGAATGCCGTCAACGAAGAGACAGGCGTGAAAGTGGTACGCAACGGACGTGTGCAGGAGGTGGCACGCAAGGATGTGGTGGTAGGCGACATCGTAATTCTCGAAACCGGCGAAGAGGTGCCTGCCGACGGCTTGCTCGTGGAAGCTATCTCCATGCAACTGAACGAATCGAACCTCACCGGCGAACCTATCATAAGCAAAAGTATCAAACCCGAAGAGTTCGACGAAGAGGCAACCTACGCATCCAATCGTGTGCTGCGCGGAACAACTGTGGTAGACGGACACGGCGCCATGCGTGTAGAGAGTGTGGGCGATACCACCGAAATAGGTAAGGTAGCCCGACAAAGCTCCGAAGAGACCGAAGAACCCACTCCCTTAAACATCCAACTGACACGTCTTGCCAAGCTTATCAGCAAGATAGGTTTCTCGGCAGCGGGCATAGCCTTCGTGATATTCTTTGTGAAAGATGTGCTGCTGGTCTACCCCTTTGCGTCGTTTCACTCTTTTGCCGATTGGCTGCCTGCCGTACAAGCCACACTGAAATATTTTATGATGGCGGTAACGCTGATAGTGGTATCGGTACCCGAAGGTTTGCCGATGAGTGTGACACTCAGTCTGGCACTCAACATGCGGCGTATGTTGTCGACCAACAACTTGGTGCGCAAGATGCACGCCTGCGAAACCATGGGCGCCATTACCGTGATATGCACGGATAAAACCGGTACGCTTACACAGAATTTAATGCAGGTGCACGAAGCGGTTTTTTACGGATTGACCGAACAAAAACTGACCGACAACACGCTGAGCAATCTTATCAAAGAGGGCATCAGCGTAAACTCTACCGCCTTCTTGGAAGAAGAAGCGGGCGAAGGCGGAAAACTCAAAGGAGTGGGTAATCCCACCGAAGTGGCGCTGTTGCTCTGGCTGAACACCATGGGCGAAAACTATTTGATGTTACGCGAAACGGCAGAAATCGTCGACCAGTTGACCTTCTCTACCGAACGCAAGTTTATGGCTACGCTGATACACTCGCCTCTGCTGAATAAAAAGGTGCTGTATGTGAAAGGTGCACCCGAAATTGTACTGAGCAAGTGCAAAGAGGTGGTGTTTGCCGACAAACAACTACCCGTAGAAGAGTGCCGTGCACATATAGAGGAGCAACTGCTGGGTTACCAAAACATGGCAATGCGCACATTAAGCATTGCCTACAAGATAGTGGACGATAACGATGCCAAAGATTGTACGGCATTGGTGCACGAACACGATTTACTGTTTCTGGGCGTAGTAGCCATTAGCGATCCTGTGCGCCCCGACGTGCCCGATGCCATCGCCCAATGTCAGTCGGCAGGCATCGACATCAAGATTGTAACGGGCGATACACCGGGAACGGCGACAGAGATAGCCCGCCAAATAGGATTGTGGACGCCCGAAGATACCGAACGCAACCGCATCACCGGCGTGGCATTCGAAGCGTTGAGCGACGAAGAGGCACTGGCACGTGTCATGGATTTGAAGATTATGTCGCGCGCACGCCCTACCGACAAGCAACGACTGGTGCAACTGTTGCAACAACGGGGTGCCGTGGTGGCGGTTACCGGCGACGGCACCAACGATGCCCCTGCACTGAACCACGCACAGGTAGGTCTTTCCATGGGCACGGGAACATCGGTTGCTAAAGAAGCCAGCGACATCACACTAATGGACGACTCGTTCCGCAGCATCGGCACCGCCGTGATGTGGGGACGTTCGCTCTACAAAAACATCCAACGATTTATTGTCTTCCAGCTCACCATTAACTTTGTGGCATTGCTGGTTGTATTGGTAGGGGCGCTTATGGGTACCGAACTACCGCTTACCGTTACTCAAATGCTGTGGGTCAACCTCATCATGGACACTTTCGCGGCATTGGCACTGGCTTCTATTCCCCCCAGCGAAAGCGTAATGAACGAAAAACCGCGCAAAAGCAGCGACTTTATCATCACCCGTCCCATGTGGTATAATATAATAGGTGTAGGCATCGCTTTCGTGGCTTTGCTGTTGGGCATGCTGATCTACTTCTACGACGGAGCCGGACACATCAGCATACACCGCCTTACCTTCTTCTTTACCTTCTTTGTGATGCTGCAATTCTGGAACCTCTTCAACGCCCGCGTGTTCGGCACAAACCAGTCGGCATTCAAGGGATTATCTAAATCGTTGGGCATGGAGATGGTGGTGCTCGTCGTACTGGTGGGACAGATTCTTATTGTACAATTCGGCGGCGAAGTGTTCCGCACGGAACCTTTGAGCCTGCAAGACTGGATATTTATAGCCGTATCATCTTCTTTTGTTTTGTGGACAGGAGAGGCGATACGATGGATTAAACGAATACGTAAACGATGAAAAAAGAGATTAAAAACCTACTCATTGATTTTGGAGGAGTATTGATCGACCTTGACCGCAAACGCTGTATAGAAAATTTCAAGCGGTTGGGATTGCACGACATCGGCAATATGCTTAATGATTTCCACCAGCAAGGGTTCTTCCTTGACTACGAGAAAGGGCTGATAAACAGTGCCGAGTTCCGCGATAAAATTCGTGCACTGATAGGCAAGCCGGTTACCGACGAAGAGATTGACCACGCTTGGAACAGCTTTCTGCGCACGGTGCCTTCCTATAAACTTCGTTTGTTGCTCCGCTTAAAAAGGCACTACAAGATATTTTTGCTGAGCAACACCAACGATATACATTGGCAGTACTCGCTCGACAACGTCTTCGCCTGTGACGGACATAATGTGCATTCTTATTTCAACCGCCTCTTCCTTTCTTACAAGATGCATCTGGCTAAACCCGACCCCGCCATCTTTACTAAGTTGCTGGAAAAGACGGGCATCAACCCCGAAGAAACCCTGTTTATCGACGACTCCGCCGAAAACTGCCGCGCAGCCGAAACGCTCGGCATCCGCACCTACACTCCGGCAGCACAGGAAGACTGGGGGCACCTCTTTCCCGAAGTCGCCGTACGCCGCGCGGCAACCATTGGGTTCTTCGACGGTATGCACGAAGGTCACCGATATATCATGTCTACGGTGATAACGCTCGCCAAAGGATTGAAGTACGATTCCGCCGTTGTAACCTTTCCCGTTCATCCGCGTAAAGTGTTGCAAGCCGACTATCAACCCCAGTTGCTCACTACCACGGAAGAGCGTTACGAAATGATACGCGAATCCGGCATCGACCACTGCATATCACTGGAATTTACCCCTGAACTGGCAGCTCTTTCGGCACGCGATTTCATGAAGAAGTTGCGCGACGAATACCGCGTGGATGCCTTGGTTGTAGGCTACGACCATCGCTTCGGACGCAACCGCAGCGATAATCTCCAAGACTATATGCAATATGGCTTTGAACTTAAGATGGTTGTTTTCCCGATAGAACCCTACATCAACGACAAGTTTAAGCAAGTAATCGTAAGCTCTTCCCTTATCAGACAGATTGCATTGAAAGGAGATGTACGCACGGCTTCCAGATACCTGACATATCACTATTTTCTGCAAGGCACCGTAACAAGCGGATATCAAGTGGGACGCACATTGGGATTCCCCACCGCCAATGTAAAGGTAGACAACCCCGACAAGATTATTCCCGCCGACGGTGTGTATGCCGTAGAAGTGGTGATAGAAGGGCAGACCTACCGCGGCATGCTTTACATAGGTACCCGCCCCACCCTGCACAACGGACCCGAACGTAGCATCGAAGTCAACATCTTCGATTTCGACCAAGACATTTACAACAGCCCCATACGACTGATATTTATAGACTATGTGCGCAAAGATTTAAAGTTCGACAGCGTGGAAGAGCTTACCGCCCAACTCCATCGCGACCGCGAGGCAGTGCTCAAAATGTTTTGAAAAGCACTACCTTTGCGCACATTAAAAAGATATGCTTATGAATAAAATTGCATTGATTACCGGCGCTACCGCCGGTTTCGGCAAAGCCATTAGCGAGCGACTGGCTTCCGAAGGCTACGACGTTATCATCACCGGACGCCGCGAAGAACGCTTGCAGACTCTCAAGCAAACATTGGAACAGCAGTACGGCGTACGTGTGTGGCCGTTGGCGTTCGATGTACGTCGCTACAACGAAGCCGAGGCGGCAATACATTCGCTTCCTGCCGACCTGCAAGAGATAGACGTGCTGGTAAACAATGCCGGTCTGGCAGTGGGACTGGCTCCCATCCACGAAGGCACCATCGACGACTGGGAACGTATGATTGACACCAACATAAAAGGTTTGCTCTATATGACGCGGCTTATCACGCCCGGCATGGTAGCCCGCAAACGGGGACATATCATCAACCTCGGTTCCATTGCCGGACGCGAAGTCTATCCCAACGGCAACGTTTACTGCGCAACCAAGCATGCCGTCGGCGCACTGTCGCAAGCCATGCGCATCGATCTGCTGCCCTACGGCATCAAAACCACCCTCATCGCTCCGGGCTTTGCCGAAACGGAATTTTCGCTGGTACGCTTCAAAGGCGACGAAGCCCGTGCAGCCAAAGTGTACGAAGGCATGCAGCCTCTCGTAGCCGACGACATCGCCGATGCCGTTGCCTATGTGCTCTCCGCCCCCGACCATGTGGATCTACAAGACATCCTGATTATGCCGAAAGTGCAAGCCAACGGGACGCTGTTTCACAGAGAAAAATATTAAATAATCATCTTATAATGAATAATCCTTTTAAACGCACCACCGTCACCTCGGCATTGCCCTATGCCAACGGACCGGTGCACATCGGACACTTGGCGGGCGTGTATGTGCCTGCCGACATCTATGTCCGCTACCTGAGACTCAAGAAAGAAGAGGTGGTCTTCATCGGCGGCTCCGACGAACACGGAGTGCCTATCACCATTCGCGCCAAGAAAGAGGGCGTGACGCCGCAAGATATTGTAGACCGCTATCACGAACTGATAAAGAAGTCGTTCGAGGAGTTCGGCATCTCGTTCGACGTATATAGCCGCACCACTTCGAAGATGCATCACGATACGGCTTCGGAGTTCTTCCGCGAACTCTACGACAAAGGCGAGTTTATCGAGAAGACCAGCATGCAATACTACGACGAAGAAGCACACCAGTTTCTCGCCGACCGTTACATCACCGGCGAATGTCCGCACTGCCACGCCGAAGGTGCGTATGGCGACCAATGCGAGAAGTGCGGCACCAGCCTCAGCCCTACCGACCTGATTAATCCCAAGAGTGCCATAAGCGGCAGCAAGCCCGTGATGCGCGAAACCAAACACTGGTATTTGCCCCTCGACAAGCATGAGGCATGGCTGCGCCGGTGGATTCTGGACGACCACAAAGAGTGGCGCCCCAATGTGTACGGTCAGTGCAAAAGCTGGCTCGACATGGGATTGCAACCGCGTGCCGTAAGCCGCGACCTCGACTGGGGCATTCCCGTGCCGGTAGAAGGTGCCGACGGTAAGGTGCTCTATGTGTGGTTCGATGCGCCTATCGGATACATCAGCAATACCAAGGAGATGTGCGCCGCCCGTCCCGAAAAGTTCGGTGCGTGGGAAAAATGGTGGAAAGACCCCGAAACCCGTCTGGTGCACTTCATCGGCAAAGACAACATTGTGTTCCACTGCATTGTGTTCCCCGCCATGCTCAAAGCCGAAGGCAGTTACATCCTGCCCGACAATGTGCCTGCCAACGAGTTCTTGAACCTCGAAGGCGACAAGATTTCGACGTCGCGCAACTGGGCTGTGTGGCTGCACGAATACTTGACCGATTTCCCCGGCAAACAGGATGTGCTACGCTATGTGCTCACCGCCAACGCTCCCGAAACCAAAGACAACGACTTTACGTGGAAAGATTTTCAGGCACGCAACAACAACGAACTGGTAGCCGTCTACGGCAACTTCGTGAACCGTGCACTGCAACTCACCAAGAAATATTTCGACGGCGTGGTGCCTGTGGCTGGCGCACTGACCGACTACGACCACAACACCCTCCAAGAGTTTGCCGACGTGAAAGCCGAAGTGGAGAAGCTGCTCAACAACTTCAAGTTCCGCGACGCACAAAAAGAGGCGATGAATCTGGCACGCATCGGCAACAAATACCTTGCCGACACCGAGCCGTGGAAGCTTGCCAAAACCGATATGGAACGCGTAGCCACCATTCTGAACATCTCGTTGCAGTTGGTTGCCAACCTCGCCATTGCTTTTGAACCCTTCCTCCCCTTCAGCAGCAAACGCCTGCGCGAGATGCTGAACATGGAGAGCTTCGACTGGGTAAACCTCGGCCGCACCGACTTACTCGCTGCCGGACACCAACTGGGCACCCCCGAACTGCTCTTCGAAAAGATAGAAGACAGCGTCATCGAAGCACAAGTGCAGAAGTTGCTCGACACCAAGAAAGCCAACGAAGAGGCGAACTATCGCGCCAACCCCGTCCATGCCGACATCGCCTTCGACGACTTCTTGAAACTCGACATCCGCGTAGGCACCGTACTGGAATGTAGCCGCGTGCCCAAAGCCGACAAGCTTTTGCAATTTAAGATTGACGACGGATTAGACACCCGCACCATTGTGAGCGGCATCGCCCAACACTATCAACCCGAAGAGTTGGTAGGCAAGCAAGTGTGCTTCATCGCCAACCTGCCGCCACGCAAACTCAAAGGCATCGAAAGCCAAGGCATGATACTCTCGGCAGAAAACGCCGACGGCTCGCTGTCGGTCGTTACCACGCTCCGCGAAGTGAAGCCGGGAAGCGAAGTAAAATAAATACAGATTACCCTGTCCGTATGAACGAGCCTGTCGACTGCTTACATAGTCGGCAGGCTTTTTTAGTAAACCCAAAATTTCATACCTTTGCCCACACCTATTATTATAACATAGGAGAGCAACAGACAATGACCCCCGACGAACAGACCAAGAAAAAGGAACGCGAAGCCGTCATCATTCGCAAATACAAACAATACCTGAAGTTGGAAAAGGGACTTTCTGCCAACACGCTGGAGGCCTATCTTTTCGACTTGGACAAACTCTTGCGTTTTATGGAAGCCGAAGAGACGGATATGCTCAACATCCAATTGAATCACTTGCAACAATTTGCCGCCGGACTGCACGACATCGGCATACACGCCCGCTCGCAAGCACGCATCGTATCGGGTATCAAATCGTTTTTCTTCTTTCTGCTGATGAGCGACTATCGCGAAGACAACCCCTCCGAACTGCTGGAAGGTCCCAAGATTGGCTTTAAGCTGCCCGAAGTGCTTACCGTAGAAGAGATTGACGCCATTATAGAAGCGGTTGACATGAGCAAGAACGAGGGACAACGCAACCGTGCCATTCTGGAGACACTCTACAGTTGCGGACTGCGCGTGTCCGAACTGTGCAATCTCAAACTCTCCGACCTTTACCTCGACGAAAGTTTCATTAAAGTGGAAGGCAAAGGCAGCAAACAGCGCCTCGTCCCCATATCGCCCCGCGCCGTTAAAGAGATAAAATACTGGATGAACGACCGCATACAGGGACGCATCAAGCCCGGCTACGAGGACTTTTTGTTTTTGGCACGCTGGGGCAATAACCTCTCGCGCATCATGGTGTTTTGCCTCATCAAAGAGCTGGCACAGAAAGCCGGCATCCGGAAAAACATCAGTCCGCACACCTTCCGCCACTCGTTTGCCACCCACCTGTTGGAAGGAGGCGCCAACCTGCGCGCCATACAAGCCATGCTGGGACACGAATCCATAGGCACCACCGAAATCTATACACACATAGACCGCAACATGCTACGCAGCGAAATCATAGAACATCATCCGCGCAACATAAAATACAGAAAAGAACACGGGTGGTGAAGATTTTCTTCGTAAGTTTGCAGTAAAATCATGATAATGACAACGAAACAGATTATTAATCAGCTTTCTCCCGTATTGTTTTGGGACATCGACACAGAGCAACTCGACATGGATAAACATGCCGGACAACTCATTGCACGTGTATTAGAATATGGTATGTGGGAGGACTGGAAACTTATACTTTCTTTTTATGGTCTGAATCGCATCGTCCGGGAAATGAAGCAGGTGCGTTCGTTAGACCCCGTTGCCTTATCTTATATTTGTGCCCTATCAGATACTAAAAAAGAAGATTACAGATGTTATCATTTCAGACAGTCGAATCCCACACTCTGGAACTCTTAAAGCAGATCATGACATCGCCGCTTTTTACGGAGCTGCGATTGGTAGGCGGAACTGCCCTTGCTTTGCAATTAGGGCACCGCAAATCTATTGACTTAGATTTATTCGGAAGACTAACCGCCGAGAATAAAGAAATAAAAGATTATCTGTCGACATTAGGGAAGCTTTCAGTCCTCAAAGAGAGTGAAAACATAAAAACTTATACCATAAATGGCGTAAAAATTGACCTCGTAAACTACTCCTATGCTTGGATAGATGCCCCGATAATAGATAAAGACATACGTTTGGCATCCATGAGAGATATTGCTGCCATGAAAATCAACGCCATAGAAGGACGTGATTCACGGAAAGACTTTGTTGACATTTACTTTTTACTACAACACTTCAGCCTTTCTGAAGTTCTATCTTTCTATATGAAGAAGTATCCCGAGTATTCTATTTTGCGCGCATTGATGAGCCTAACCTATTTTGAAGATGCTAATCAGCAAATATCTCCGCAGATGCTCATTCCGGTAGACTGGACTACCATACAAACAGTCATCACCGATACTGTGAAAGCATACAAGTAAGCCATACTTCTTTTGAAAACAGGTTTGGAACAAAATACAAACGTGTACAGAGCAAAACACGAACCCGTTTGTTTAATCCGGTGAGTTAGCTTCGTAACTCACTGAGTTAGTCGCGCCAATCAGGTGATTCAGTTACGCCAATCACGTGATTCAGCCGCGCCAATCACGTGATTCGCCAACGTAACTCACTGAGTTAGCCGCATAACTCACCACAAAAGCCTCGTGAAACACCGCCTCGGCCTGCCTTCGCCCGGATTTCTCACACTTTCTCGCTTTCCCACAATGGGTTATAGCACCGTGAAAGATGTGAAACAGAAAAACGAAAACTTCCTGTGTATATATAACACCACTCTTGTACATCGCCCGCACACCCCCGCTTAATCTTTACATCCATAACCATTAACCGACAATTTACAAACGGAAAGCTCTTAAAATTTAATAAAAAATAACCCTTGAGTGACAAATTAATAGAAATACGCTATCTTTGTCCGGTGATTTTTGTTTTGAGAGAGAAAAAAAGAATATCATTACAAACATTAAATTCATTGGTAAGATGACGAAAAAACTTTATTTGCCTCTATTAGCGGCAATGATTTTTGCACTATCATCGTGCAGCAGCAAAATGGGCGAACTGTCCTCTGATTACTTCACAGTAACTCCGCAGGTACTCGAAGCCGTGGGCGGCAAAGTCCCCGCTACTATTAATGGAAAATTCCCCGAAAAGTATTTCAACAAGAAAGCTGTCGTGGAAGTAACCCCTGTATTAAGATGGAACGGCGGCGAAGCTAAAGGGCAACCCGCCACATTCCAAGGAGAAAAGGTAGAAGGTAACGACCAAAGCATCTCGTACAAAGTAGGTGGAAACTACACCATGAAAACGGTCTTTGACTATGTGCCCGAAATGGCTAAGTCGGAACTCTATCTTGATTTTAAAGCAACTATCGGTAACAAAGCAATCACTATCCCGTCGGTGAAAATCGCTGACGGCGTAATTGCCACATCCGAATTGGTAGGACAAACACTGGAATCGGCTAACCCCGCTTTGGGAGCAGACGCTTTCCAACGCATCATCAAAGAAAAGAAGGATGCAAACATCATGTTCCTTATCCAACAAGCTAACATCCGCAACAGCGAGCTGAAGAGTGCCAAAGCATTCAACGCCGACGTGCAAGATGTAAACGCGGCTGCCAACAAAAAAATCAGCAACATCGAAGTGTCGGCTTATGCTTCGCCCGACGGTGGCATGGACCTGAACACCAAGTTGGCTGTTAACCGCCAAGACAACACGGCTAAGATGATTAACAAGGACTTGAAAAAAGCCAAAATCGACGCAGCCGTTGACACCAAGTACACTGCCGAAGACTGGGAAGGCTTCCAAGAACTGGTACAGAAATCGAACCTCCAAGACAAAGAAGTAATCTTGCGAGTGCTCTCTATGTATCAAGACCCCGAACGCAGAGAACAAGAAATCAAAAACATCTCTTCGGTGTACAAAACACTGGCGGACGAAATCTTGCCCCAACTCCGTCGTTCGCGCCTGACA
The DNA here is from genome assembly GCA_031262385.1 of Mediterranea sp. (in: CFB group bacteria). GTDB lineage: Bacteria > Bacteroidota > Bacteroidia > Bacteroidales > Bacteroidaceae > Bacteroides. The sequence continues at coordinate 8,559 of JAISHU010000073.1, read as the reverse complement.
TTGAACTACGAGGTTATCGGTAAATCGGACGACGAAATTGCCAACCTCGCCGCTACCGATGCTCAGCAATTGAACCTCGAAGAACTGCTTTACGCCGCAACGCTCACCAACGACGCTGCCAAGAAAGAAAGCATCTACACCAAAGCTACCCAACTCTTCCCGGGCGACTACCGCGCTTTCAACAACCTTGGTAAACTGGCTTACGAAGCCGGCAACGTTGACAAAGCCGAAGGCTTCCTGAAGAAAGCTCAGTCTATCAAAGATGCTCCCGAAGTAAACATGAACCTCGGATTGGTATCGCTGATTAAGGGCGACAAAGCTGCTGCCGAAACATACTTCGGTAAAGCTTCGGGCACCAAAGAACTGAACCAATCGCTGGGTAACCTCTATGTAGCACAAGGTCAATACGACAGAGCCGTTAACGCCTTTGGTGACACCAATACCAACAGCGCCGCACTGGCTCAGATTTTGGCTAAAGACTACAACAAGGCTAAAAACACCTTGGCAAACGTTGAAAAGAAAGATGCTTATACCGACTACCTCAACGCCGTATTGGGTGCACGCACCAACAATACTTCGATGGTATTGAGCAGCTTGAGAAATGCCATTGCAAAAGATTCAACGCTGGCTAAGAAAGCCGCTTCGGACTTGGAATTTACCAAGTACTTCACCAGCACCGACTTTATGAACATCTTGAAATAAGACGCTTCTAAATTTTTAAATTTTTCATACTAATAGAGATGCCCGGCATGCGAATGTTGGGTATCTCTTTTTTTTACCCGCAAAAAACCGTACTTTCGCAACCAAATAGCTCCAAACAAATGAAATACCCGAACTATCACCAACTGCTGCTTGTTTGCACCGTTCTCTGGGCGACGCTCGCTTCGTGCGGAAAACCCCAAAGCAACGATGTGGTTATCGACGGCTACATCAAAGGAGTGGGCAACGATACGCTCTACCTCTACGGCATCGACCGCATGTACGACCGCATCGACACGCTCTTTGCCCAAAACGACCGATTTACGGCGCACCTGAAAATAGATACGCTCACCACCGCCCTGCTACTGTTTAACCACGGCACGGAATACCCCCTGTTTCTGGACAAAGCCAACAAGATTACCATCAAAGGAGACATCGCCTCCCCCGCTGCCTTGCAAGTGAGCGGCAACGACTACAACCGCGACATGACCCTTTTCAACAGCGACTTGGGCAGTCTGACGCGCCCGTCGGAAGAGGTCTTGACGGAACGGGCAGACACGTTTATAACCACCCACCCCTCGTCGTTGGTGTCGGCGTACCTCATCAATAAGTACTTTGTGCAACAACCGCAGCCCGACTATGCCAAGATAAAAAAACTCACCGAGCAACTGACCGGCACACTGAAAGACCGCCCCTATCTGCTAAACCTCACCAAACGCATCGACGGAGCCGAAACCGCGGAAAAAGGCAAAAGCCTCCCCTTCTTCCGTCTGCGCAATGCCAAAGGCGAGGATATCACCCGCACCACCACCTTTAAAGATAAATACTTGCTGCTGCATTTCTGGGCTTCGTGGGACACACTGAGCCGCGCCGACAACGCCATGTACCGCCGCATCTATAAAAAGGAGAAGAAAAATAAAAACTTTGCCCTGCTTGGCTTCGCACTCGATGCCGACAAAAAACAGTGGCTCCACACGCTCAAAACCGACACCCTGCAATGGGAACAAACCTGCGACCCGGCAGGATGGAGCGCCGAATTAGTCAAGCAACTCTTTATCCAACAACTGCCCACCAGCCTGCTGATTACCCCCAACGGCCGCATAGAGGCATACAATATGGATGAACAAGCCATTAAAGAAAAACTTATCGCCATAGACAAAGAGGCGAAAGAAAAAGAACGACTTGAAAAGGAGCGCAAACGAAGAGAACGACGAAGAAACCGATAATAGCCCGCTTGGACTTAACACTCATAAAAACCTATTTAGTACATGCTTATTAAAGTTTTCGGCGCCGCCGTACAAGGTATCGACGCCACCCTTATCACCATTGAAGTGAGCAGCTCACGCGGCTGCATGTTTTATCTGGTCGGCTTGCCCGACAGTGCCGTAAAAGAAAGTCAGCAACGCATCAAAGCCGCCTTGGAATACAACGGCTGCAAGATGCCCTCCAACACACTGATTGTTAACATGGCGCCTGCCGACATTCGCAAAGAAGGCTCGGCATACGACCTACCGCTCGCCATAGGCATCATGGCATCGGCAGAGATGGTTCATGCCGACAAACTGAATCGTTACGTCATTATGGGCGAACTGAGTCTGGACGGTACGCTGCAACCCATTAAAGGTGCCCTCTCCATTGCTATCATGGCACGCCAACTGGGCTACGAAGGTTTGATACTGCCCCGGCAAAATGCCTGCGAAGCCGCCGTGGTGAACAAATTGCACGTCTATGGCGTGGAGAACATTCGCGAAGTCATCAACTTCTTCAACGACCAAGGCGAACTGACGCCTACCGTGATGAACACGCGCGAAGAGTTTTATGCCCGGCAAGAGACCTTCGACTACGACTTTGCCGACGTAAAAGGACAGGAAAGCGTGAAGCGTGCCGCAGAGGTTGCCGCCGCCGGCGGACACAACATCCTTCTCATCGGCGCACCCGGCAGCGGCAAGTCTATGATAGCCAAACGGCTGCCATCGATTCTCCCTCCGCTGTCGCCCGCCGAAAGCTTGGAAACCACCAAAATACATTCGGTAGCCGGAAAACTGCCCGGCGGCACGGGACTCATCACCCAACGTCCTTTTCGCGACCCGCACCACACCATTTCGAACGTTGCCATGGTGGGCGGAGGCAGTTTCCCGCAACCGGGCGAAATCAGTTTGGCACACAACGGCATCTTGTTTCTCGACGAACTACCCGAATTTAACCGCAACGTACTGGAAGTGCTGCGTCAACCGCTGGAAGACCGCAAAATTACAATCTCGCGGGTGCGGAGCAACGTCGACTATCCCGCCGGCTTTATGCTGGTTGCTTCCATGAACCCCTGTCCGTGCGGCTACTACAATCACCCCACCAAAGCGTGCGTATGTACCTCCACGCAGGTACAGAAATACCTGAACCGCATCTCGGGTCCCCTACTCGACCGCATCGACCTTCAAATCGAAGTGGTACCCGTACCTTTCGAAAAGATGTCCGACGTCCGCCCCGCCGAATCCAGCAGTGCCATTCGCAGACGGGTGATGCTCGCCCGTGAGATTCAACTGCAACGTTACGCCCGCTATCCGGGCATCCACTGCAATGCCCAGATGAACAGCAAACTGCTGGCGCGCTATGCCCGTCCCAACGAAGACGGACTGTCGCAGTTGAAAACCGCCATGCAACGCTTCAACCTCTCTGCCCGTGCCTACGACCGCATTCTCAAGGTGGCACGTACCATTGCCGACTTGGAAGGTAGCGAAGAGATACAACCGCTACACTTGGGCGAAGCTATCGGCTACCGCAATCTTGACAGGGAGAACTGGGCGGGGTAAACTATTGATGTAAAAAATGTGTAGTTGTATTTGTTAGCAAGAATTAAGGTATTATCTTTGCCTCAACTTTATTAAAACCCATATCCATGAAACTCTTGTTCTTGCAACTTCTCCTACTCTTTGGTGCCACCACGCACATCTATGCACGCCAACTCAGCGGCAAAGTCGTTAATTCCACCGGGCAGCCCGTAGCTTATGCCAACGTAGTGTTGCTCACCACCGATTCGGTCTTTATCACGGGGGCCGTATCGAACGACGACGGCGAGTTTGCTTTAGAACTCACTCCCAATGCCTCGCTGTTGAAGGTAAGCTACATAGGCTACCGCGAGAAAGTGCTCCCTATCCCCACCACCGATACCCACATGGGCAGCATCGTACTGGACGACGACGCGCTGGTGTTGCAAGAAGTTGTGGTAAAAGCTTCCATCCCCGTGACACGCATCAAAGGCGACGCACTGGTTACCAACGTGCAGGGAAGCATACTGGAGAAAGCAGGCACCGCCAACGATGTGTTGTCGAAACTCCCCGGCGTGACGCTGGAGAACGGCGCACTGAACGTATTCGAACGAGGAAACCCCACCATTTATATCAACGGGCGCCAAGTACGCGACCAAAACGAATTATCACGCCTCACCTCGGACAACATAGAGTCGGTAGAGGTGGTAAGCAACCCCGGCGTGCGTTATGCCAAATCTATTAAAGCAGTAATCCGCATCCGCACCAAACGCAACACCGACAACGGTTTCGGCTTCAACGAACGAGCCAATGTTGCGTACAACAGTTACTGGTCGGGCAGCAACCAACTTAGCCTCTATTATCGCCACAACGGTTTCGATGCCTCGGGTATGATATATTATAACGAAGGGAAATCTTGGCGCAGAGGCGAATTGAACTACAAAAATTATCTCAACGACTTTTGGGAGAATCAATCGATGACCACCCAACTTAGCACCAGCAAACGACTCTATACCAACCTTTCGCTGAACTACGTGTTCAACGAACGACACTCTATCGGCGCCAACTACTCGTTCGACCGTAACCCCGGCAATATCGGCGATTTGGACTTTGCCTCTCGGATTTCCAAGAATCAGACGCTCGTAGAATCCACGACAAGCGACATACTCACCCGCAACCAATACTCCGCACACGAAGCCGACTTCTACTACAACGGTACTATCCAAAAATGGGTCATCGACTTCAATGCCAGCATGGTGAGCAGCAACGCCAAAGGAAACAATGCTACCGCTGAGACAATAACCCAAAGCGACGGAAACAGCGAAAAAGCAACGGTTACTACCACCGATTTTACCGACAACACCCTGTATGCCGCCAAGCTTTCCATAGCCTATCCGTTGTGGGAAGGCGACCTCACCTTTGGCGGCGAATACAGCCACACCACCCGTCACAACAATTACAGCGGTGCAAACAATCTGGTTGCCGCCAACGTAAGCCAAGTCAACGAAGGCTTGGCGGCAGGCTTTGTGGAATACAGCCGTGCCTTTTTCGAGAAGCTGCAACTGCAAGCCGGTGTGCGCTTTGAAAACGTGCTCTTCGACTACTACGAAACAGGCGAATACAAACCCGAACAGAGCCGCAACTACAACAATCTGTTCCCCACGGTGTCGGTGAGCTACCCCATCGGACGGGTAAACCTGCAATTAGGCTACAGTTCCGACGTCGAACGCCCAACCTTTAACATGCTGAGCAATCGCATCACCTACATCAACCGCTACACCTACATGACAGGAAACCCTTTCTTGTTGCCCAACATCACCCACAGTGCCACCCTAAAGTCATCTTACCGTTGGTTACAATTCTATGCTTCGTTCAATCGCAGCAAAGACAATATAATCACCACCGTAGGCGACTACCTCAACAACCCTTCCATTGGAGTGGAGAAACACGTCAATACCAAGCCCTACAATTACGTCAGTTTTATGCTGTCGGCAAGTCCCACTATCGGAGCATGGTCGCCCCAGTGGGAAGCACGCCTGTACAAACAGTGGTACATCACCGACAAACCGGGCGGAAGTCAGGGCGAGCAAATCTCGATGAATCGCCTTGCACCTACTTTCCGGTGGAACAATGCTTTCCGCCTGCCCCACGGCTTTCTGCTGAATGCCGGCTTTACATGGCGGGGAAAGCGCGATGAAACCAATGTCACCATAGATTCTTATTGGACAACCACCGCCAGCCTCTACAAAGGCTTCCTTAACGAACAACTCACTTTCCTGCTGTCGGGCAACGACCTGTTCGATACCAGCGGCAGCAGCATGGTGATGTATTCCGGACGCCAGCAAACTTCGGTAAAAAACCGCTTTACCAACCGTTCGGTATCGCTCACCGTAAGCTATAAGTTCAATCAGAAACGAAGCAAGTACAAAGGTACCGGCGCAGGCAACGAACAACGAAGTCGTATGTAAAACAAACAACAAACAAAATAAAGCCTATGAATACAGAATTTAAAAAACTACTATCCGCATTAAAAGCTCTCCTTCCAAAGGATACTTTTAGCAGAACTCTAAGTATAATGGGTGCATGTGCATCCATACTATGCCTATGCTATTATGTAGGCAAAGAGGTGGGACAAATAGCACAAATGATTTTTAAATAGTAAGAAATTGTTTTGATTATGGAATCAGAAATTGAAAAACTCCGGAAAGAGAACAAAAGTTTGAAGCGCTCACTGGCAATTGCCTCAATCTACATAGTGCTTTCACTTTTCATTATGCTCTATAATATCTTTGCATAGGTGATGTATGGCAAAGAATCAAAGTGTAAGCACATTACCCCCATTGGTGTCGTAATGATGCAATCTTGCGCTTTTGCCTAACTCGTACTTTGCCAAAAACGGCTGTTCAGCCGGAAGGTGATGTACTACGAACGGGAAGTTGATTCGTTGCAAACAAGAAAACAACGAATCAACTCGGCGGAAACAACAAATCGTCCGCACGGAAACAACGAACTGTCCGCACGAAAATAACGAATCAACTGCGGGCTTACGAAATTATCTCGGCAAGTTAAGCTGTCTATCCCGGCAGATTGTTGTGTTATCCCGGCAAGTTATCGTGCTAACTTGCCGAGATAATTTTGGAAGCTCCTTTTTTGAGGGCTTTTTTTGCGCTGAACGCACTTTTTATTTGTAAGGATTTAGCCTACTTATCTTTCTGTATGTATGCGCGTTAAGCCCTGTTTTTTACATAGTTTAACGCGCTATACTGCCAACGAAAGTCACGAGCCGTCCTGCAGCCCGAAATAAGCCCGTTTTTTGAGGGGTTCGTTTGACGTTTTGACACTTTGATATTTTTTATTCAATATTACTGCCGCACACCCACAGATTTGCGGTGTTATTAAAATATAATATAATCCATATCAAACAACGATACAAATATATTTGTCCATGTATTAGAGTCCGGATACATTTGCAGTGTTAATACATGCACTAATATGAAAATCTATTTTATACAGCTTTTCACGCTAATGTTTATGTTAGGCGCATTCTGTTCATGCTCGCGCAACCTGAATGTACAGACCGTTTCCCCTGTCGGTCGAGCCGAGGTAATTTCGGTAAACGTAAACGATTCGCATAAGTCGATAGATTTAATGCCTTTGGCTGACAGCCTGCGCTATGTGGCTCTGGAAACGAATGAAAATATTTTAGTTTCCAATGTGCTGAAGGTGGTGGTATATCATAATCGCCTCTATATCCACGACTCGTCACGCAAGATAATGGTGTTTTCTATGGAGGGTAAGTTCTTGTTCGAAATAGATAATTTGGGATTAGGTCCCGGAGAATACTCCTCATTGCAAGATTTTTGTGTAAGCGACGGTCGTATCAATTTACTAGATCTGAATGGTCGGAAGTTGTTGCGTTACAACGCATCAGACGGAAGCTACGTGTCTACAATCCCTTTGAGACCTTACTTTTACAACCTGTTTCCTACCGACAAACATCATTACTTGGTCGACATCGATTTGTACCAACCCAATGGAGGAATGGGAGTCTTATTGCTCGACTCTGCAATGGAAATCCAAGAAAGATTGTTGCAATATGACGAGTATCCTCTTTTTGGAAATGGAGTCAATGTATTTTCTGCATTGAAGGATAGTGCATACAGCATTTTTTCGCAAATAGAGTACACGACATACCATTTTACTCTCCCAAACAAATTAACGAAGAGGTATAAGTTTGACTTCAACAAAGGAGTGAGCACACTTAAATTTAAAGGCAAAGGTACCACAGACTTATCTGAGGATGAAGCCGACAACCTCATCTCCCCAATATATTACAAGGAGAGCGAACATTTGGTGTTGCTACAATTCTTACACAAAATGAAGCCATATTCCATTCTTTACACAAAACAAGGCGAGAAAAGTGTGTCAACTTATTCTACACTGAAATGTGAGGCAAACAGCTATTTAGTATTTTACACTACCGACACGCCCAATCTTCTTGCATCCCGAGTAATTCCCCAACAATTGGAACTGCTTAAGAATACACAAGAAAAAGATATTCCTTTGGAGGTTAAGCAGTCTAAGCTCTATGACATGGCCTTGAAGTGGGAGCTTGATGATAATCCGATCATTCAATTAATATATTTAAAAACGCATACTTAACTGCAAGACCCATGCATAAATCGGGGATAGATAGTTATTTTAGTATTAAAATATAGACTATTTACATATATATAATATATATTTGTGAGCTGATTTAAACTTATTGTTAAACTCGCATTTATGTTATCCATCATAAATGACTAAAATCTATTCTAATGAAAACAAAGGCAGTCATAATTGTTATGCTATGCATTTGCTTAGGTACCTACACAAGTATAATTAAGCAAAATAGCGGATTGAGATAAAACAAATATTTAAAATTAATCACATGAAAAGAATTACCCGTTTACTTTTTTCGATTACGATAGCTGTTCCTATTCTATCTTCTTGTGAAAACAAGAGAGGTGCAACATGCGCTATAGACTTAAATAGAAACGAGAATATTTCCATTTTTGAACTATTCTCTAAAGTAGAACTTATCCCGTTGGAAACAACT
>JAISHU010000133.1 GCA_031262385.1 Mediterranea sp. (in: CFB group bacteria) | reverse complement strand
TTTAGCAACACGGGTAATCCACTCATTAAAGATAAGTTTACTGCCGACCCGGCACCGCTGGTTTACGACGGTACTCTTTATCTCTATGTAGGTCACGACGAGTATTACGAAGGACAAGATACCGCCCGCGGCGGTCGCGAGTTCAACATTACCGAGTGGCTCTGTTATTCTACCAAAGACATGCAGACGTGGACCGACCACGGCGCAGTGCTTCGTCCCTCGGATTTCTCGTGGGGTGTAGCCGAAGCATGGGCTGCTCAAGTCATTGAGCACAAAGGTAAATTCTACTACTACACCACCGCGTTGGCAGCTCCTCCCTACAACAGCCGTGTGGTAGGTGTTGCTGTAAGCGACAGTCCCACGGGTCCTTTTGTCGACCCGATCGGCAAACCTCTTGTATCGGACGACATGACCGACAACGGTCCGCGCGGTTGGTGGAACGACATCGACCCCACCGTTCTTATTGATGCCGACGGACAAGGTTGGCTTTGCTGGGGCAACGGTGCTTGTTTTCTTGCCAAACTCAAACCCAATCTCGTCGAGATCGACGGCGAAATCCAAACGTTGGATATGCCCCGTTACGTGGAAGGTCCTTGGTTGCATCACCATGGCGACCTCTACTATCTCACCTATGCCTCGTTCGGTCAGGGTCGCGAAAACATCTGCTACGCCACCGCCCCCTCTATGGAAGGACCTTGGACACCTCAAGGCGAGCTTACGGGTACGGCTGAAAACAGTTTCACCATTCATCCGGGTATCGCCGAGTTTAAAGGCAAATCGTACCTGTTTTATCACAATGCCGTACTTACGCTCGACGGACACGCCGGAGCCATCGGTCGCCGCAGCGTTTGTGTAGACGAACTGCACTACAATGCCGACGGTACCATGCAGGCTGTGGTACAAACTAAAAAAGGAGTTAGTTCGGACCTCTAAATTTTTGAGTTTTGAGTTTTTGAGTTCGTGCGGCTGCATGTGGTTACATGTGGTTGCTGATGAACTTAGAAACTTAGAACTCATAAATTCAAACTCTCCAAACTCAAGACATCAAACTCACCAACTTAAGAACTCAAACACATACCTTTCTTTTAATTTAATAATGTAACCTATGGAAAAGCAAAAAATCATTTCCGTAAAATCTCTTATCAAATTTATTTATGGGTTGGCGCTGGTGCTTATAAGCACGGCAGTTGCCGCCCAGAACAGGCAAGTAACCGGCGTTGTACAAGATGCAACCGGTGAAACCGTTATCGGTGCCAGTGTTGTGGAAAAAGGCAATACCGGCAACGGAACAGTTACTAATGTTGACGGACGTTTCAGCATCAACGTTCCCACCAATGGTACACTTGTTATCTCATTCGTGGGATACCAACCACAAGAGGTTGCCCTACAAGGCCGTGTCATTGTAAACGTGACACTGAGGGAAGACACCGAACTACTCGACGAAGTCATCGTGGTAGGTTATGGTGTTCAGCGCAAAAGTGACGTCACCGGCGCCATTGCTTCGGTTGGTGCCGACGATATCAAGAGTCTTGCCACGACCGACGCCGCTGCGGCATTACAGGGTAAAGCTGCCGGTATTCAGATTTTGAACACATCGGGTGCTCCGGGTGCAGGTGCGCAAATCCGTATTCGCGGTTATTCGTCCAACTCGGGTAATCTCGGTCCGCTCCTCATTGTCGACGGTTTGAAGGTCGATAACATCCAGTACCTCGACCCCTCGATGATTGAATCTATGGAAATCCTGAAGGATGCCGCTTCGGCTGCCATCTACGGTGCCGAGGCAGGTAACGGCGTTGTCCTCATCACCACCAAGACCGGTAGTGGCGAAAGCGGACGTCCCAAAATCACCTATCAGTTCAGAGCTGTCAACCAAAGATTGGGCAAGCTTCCGGGAACATTCGATAATGCTGCCGACTGGCTTGACTATAAAAGGCTCTCCGGTGTTGACGTAGATGCGTATATGAAAGCAGCCGGAGTCGACCCCAACAATTATACGGAAACCAACTGGATAGACGAACTTTTCACCGATAGTTGGTCTACCCAACACGGTATTACATTCCAAGATGGTAACGACAAAGGTCACTTCTTCACCTCTGTAAACTACGTCGACAACGACGGTATCGTAATAGGTAAAAAAGATACTTACCAACGCCTTACCGCCCAGCTCAATGCCGACTACAAGCTCTACGACTGGATTAAGGTAGGCACCAACACCAGCATCGAAAAGTGGGCAACCAAGAGCGTCGCCGGTGGCACTGCCTACGGTTCTGTGTTTACACCCGCCCTCTTGCTCGACCCGCTTACTCCGGTATATTCCGACACCCCGACGTTCACACCGCCGGCGGACGTCCTTGCTAAATATCCTGATATTGCGGATTGGATTGTCCCCGTGGCTCCGAACGGTAAATACTATGCCACTTCGAAGTTTGTGAACGACGAAAACGGTAACCCTATGTATCAACTCGACCGTACCAATTCGAAAAATTCCGGCGTCTCTGTTCGCGGAACCGCCTTCGTTGACCTGACCCCCATTAAGGGTCTGATAATAACGTCCCGCTTCTCTTACCGCGTTTCGCAGAGCACCGGTCATAGTTATACCCCGCCGTATTACATAAACGGTCAGGCTGCGACTACCAATTATAATATCTCTGCCAATGCCAACACGGGTATATACTATCAGTGGGAAAACTTTATCAACTACAACAAGATGTTCGGTAAGCACATGGTAGGCGCCATGGCAGGTATGTCGTTCACCGAAAACGTCATGGATAATGTTTCCGCCAGTGCGGCATCTGCCACTGAATACGCAGAGATACTTAAGGACACTGCCCCTAACTTCCAATATCTTGGCTATGTGAATTCCGACGCTAATAAGACCATCGGCAACACTCCTTCCTACGCTTCCAGCCTCTCTTACTTCGGTCGTCTGCTCTACACGTTCGACAATCGCTACAGCTTGCAGGCCAACTTCCGCGCGGATGCATTCGATACCTCCAAACTGGGTGCCGACAAGCGTTGGGGCAGATTCCCGTCGCTGGCTGCCGGTTGGACTATCAGCAACGAAAGCTTCATCAAGGATAACATCAGCACCGACATCCTCTCTTTCTTGAAGCTTCGTGCTTCGTGGGGACAAAATGGTAACATCAATGTGCTCAGTGGCTTCCCCTACGCCGCAACCATCAACTACAATGCTGCTTGGTATGCATTTGGCGACAGTCCGACCCAGATATATGGCTCTTATCCCAGTGTGGCGAATCCTGACCTCACATGGGAGACATCCGAACAGCTCGACTTCGGTATTGACATGCGCTTCCTGAGCAACCGCTTGTCGGTGACGTTGGATTACTATGACAAAAAAACCAAAGGTCTCCTTTTCAGTGCCAATCTCTCTCCCGAAATCACCGACGAGCCTCTTATGATTAATGGTGGCGAAGTTAGCAACAAAGGCTTCGAGGCAGAAATAACATGGAGAGACCATATCGGCGACTTGGCATATAACGTGAATACCAACTTCTCTACCTTGTCCAACAAGGTTACTTATATTAATCCTGCTATTCCCGACCAAGCTAGAATCGATGGCGCCATCAGCGGTACAAACTTCCTGATGCGTTCCGGATTCGACAAGGGTAATCCCATCTGGTATTTCAAAGGATACGAATATGCAGGCGTCGACAAAGCAACGGGTGCGCCCCAATTCCGTGTGCTCCGTTTAAAAGAAGGGACAGAAGATCAATATGAAGAAAAAATTGTCTCGTCCAGCGAGTTGACAGACAAAGATATGAGATATCTGGGTAGCGCCATCCCCAAGTTCACCTACGGTGTTACGCTGAACCTCATGTACAAAGGTTTCGACTTCTCGCTGTTCGGCACCGGTGTAGCCGGCAACAACATTGTCAATGTGCTCTATCGATACGAAGGTGTGCCTATGCGTAACTCCTTGCGCTATTACTACGACAATGCCTGGACTCCCGAAAATCCGAACGCTTCGATGCCCGACCCGAAAGCCGTGGTAAGCGATGGCAAATTCTGGGGATCCAGTGCATCCATGTTCTCCGGTAATTATTTCAAGATTAAGCAGATACAATTGGGCTACACCATTCCCCGACGTCTCACGCAGAAGGCACTCATCAAGGACATCCGCCTCTTCGTCTCTTTGGACGACTTCTTTACTTTCACTTCATATCCCGGTATGGATCCCGAAACGGCTACCCTGTCCAACCAAGCAGGTGGTGCAGGCTATGACGTAGGTTCTTACCCCACGATGAAGAAGATAACAATGGGTGCAAGCATTGCATTCTAATTATTCACTATCGATAAACTAAAAACAGTATATCCATTATGAAAAAAATAATTCTTCCCCTTTTATGTGTCGCGATGCTCTTCGGTGCTTGCGAAGATCGCCTTGAAGTTGTCCAGAAAGGTGTCATATCGAAAGATGACTTTTATAAGACTGACGCAGATGCGGAAAATGCACTCGTCAACGTCTACTCGTCGCTGGCTTATAATATTTATTCCAATCCCGAGATGCAAGTCTATCAGCCCTACCGACTGGTTTTCAATCTGTGCGGCGACGATATGTACCAAGGAGGTTCGGATATCACCGACTTCCCCGATGCACAAGCTCTCAATTATTTTAGCTACGGTAGCCAAAATAAGGTTATCGAACTGGCTTACGGAGGTCTTTATGGCTTGATTTACGATAGCAACCTTGTAATCGATAACATTATGCCCGACTCGGAAGTGAAAACCCGTGTGTTAGCCGAAGCACGTACCCTTCGTGCCTGGGCACACCTCATGCTCGCCATCGGATGGGGCACTCCCCCGCTGGTAGATCAGGTACTCCCCAGTAATGCACAACCCACCAATACCCCCCACGATGAACTTCTGGCATGGGTTGCTGCCGAAGCCGAAGAATGTGCAAGTGTCCTTTCCGAACGCCTTGACAAAACAGACAAGGAAGGTGCGTCTAAAGTAACCAGAGGTCTCGCATATACGATTGCCGGCAAGGCTCGCCTCTTCATGAAAGATTATGCCGGCGCTAAAGAAAACCTCAAGAAAGTTATCAGCTCCGGTAAATACGACCTCGTTCCTACCGACCGTTGGGCAAACCTCTTCCATTCATCGGGCGACCTTTGCGAAGAGATGATTTTCCAAATCAATACCGTATGGGATGTCAATGTAGGTTTTGGTCTCATCGGTCGTACTCCGTTCCAATTCGACAAGCACTGGAACTGGGCATTCCGCGACCGATTTGCATCCAAACCCACTAATAACGGCGCCACTGAAGGATGGGGTGCTCACGCTATCCGCAAAGATTTTGCTGAAAAAATGTTGGCAAACGAGGGAGACTCCCCTCGCCGCAAAGCTACGTTCTACACGCCCGATGAATTCTTCTATGAGATGCTATGGGACGGCGGTAAAGAACGAATGCCGGTGTTCGATGCGGATGGAAAACCGGTTGATGACGATAAAGATGGCAAACAGGATATGAAACCAACAGGTCCGAGACTGGATCGCGCAGGACTTGAGGTCTCTCCGGATATTGGTCTCGATGATGTACGAGGTCTGTTCTGCCAAGATATGTATTTCGCGCACAAACATATCGTTTGGCCGGAAGACATGCAAATGGGTATCATAAACCTGAGGAATTTCACCTTCTATCGTTATGCGGAAGTTCTCTTGATGTATGCCGAAGCTTGTGCCATGACGAACGATCCCGATGGTCTGCAATATCTGCAAAAGATTCAAACCCGTGCCGGTGCACCTGTAGCTTCCGCACTTACGCTGGATGAGGTGAAGAAAGAAAAGGGCTTCGAAATGTGGCTCGAAGAAGTACGCTGGGCCGACATGGTACGCTGGGGAGACTTCTCCGGTGTAGTAGATAATGGCAAGAGCCTCCCCTCTACTTTCGATGCATTTTTCACAAAGGGTGAAGAAAAACATCGCCTCTACGTGGAGTATGCCACCGACCTCAACAAGGGCACCGTAGGTTTCCAGCAGGGTAAGCACGAGTATCTCGCATTCCCGTACAAATCTACTTCCATCAATCCGAACATCGTACAGAACCCCAGTGGTTTGTAATCTGAATAGAAGATTTACGAATATTTGCCTAAGATAGTATTAGCCCCCGCTACTGATATCGGTAGCGGGGGCTAACTATATAAACGCCTTGCAAACCCTGACCAATGGATAATAATCCTCGAAAATAACCCTCAAATCGGAGAGTACTAAATTCCAAACAGCTTCTTACTTTTCTCCCCTACAAAACGCCTCTGCTTCCGCCAACGTTTCGGGCTTTCCGATGTCGAACCAGTGCGTCTGTTTGGCGGGAAAGGTCTGTATGTTTGCTTCGCGGCACACGCTGATATAGAAAGGAATAATGGAAAACTTGCCTTGCCAGCGGGGTGCATCCATATAGCGAAGCAGTGTGGGCGAAAGCACGTGCACACCGGCAAAAGCTTCGGCGCGAAGCGAGGGGTTGGGGTAGGAGAGTTGCGCGGGGAGTACTTCGCCCGTCGTTACGTTCGTCCAACCGCAGAGACGGTGGGCGGTATCGGTCAGCAGGTAGCGGTGGGTGGTACGTTGGTTGGTGAGCAAGGTGGCATCGGCACGGCTTTCGAGGTGTTGGCGGTAGAGGGTGGCGAGGTCGGCATCGGTAAGTATATCCACATTGTGTACCAGAAAAGGCTCGTTACCCTCCAAGAGGGCGCGGGCTTTCTTGATGCCTCCGCCGGTATCGAGCAGTTCGCCCCGCTCGTCGCTGATGCGAAGGGTGACGCCGAAATTCTGTTGGGACTCCAAATAGTCGATGATTTGTTCGCCGAAATGGTGGATGTTGACCACTATCTCGGTAAAGCCTGCCGTTTTGAGGGAAAGTATCACTCGTGCAAGCATGGGCATACCGTCTACGGGAATCAATGCTTTGGGTATATGGTCGGTAAGCGGGCGAAGGCGGGTGCCGAGACCTGCGGCAAAGATCATGGCTTTCATTGTTGCTTGAAAGTTTGTTCGATGTTTTGTTCGCGATGCATCAGGTTGACTTGCACACCAAACGTGTGGTGGATATGTTCCGCCATGTGCTGTGCCGCATACACCGAGCGATGTTGTCCGCCTGTGCAGCCAAAGCATACCGAGAGGTTGGTAAACCCGCGTTCCATGTATCGTTCGACGCTGGCATCGACCATGGCCTAGGCTTGTGTGAGGAAAGATGCCATTTCGCCGTCTTCTTCCAAAAAGCGGATCACCGGCTCGTCGAGTCCGGTAAAGGGTTTGTAGCGTTCGTACTTGCCGGGATTGTTTACCGCGCGACAGTCGAATACAAAGCCTCCTCCGTTGCCGCTGGGGTCGTCGGGGATGCCTTTCTTATAGGCAAAGCTGGTAACTTTTACCGTGAGTCGTCGCCGTTGCAGGTCGTCGGTAAACTGTTTGAGTTCGGTGAGTTCGTGGAGTACACTGCATAAGTAAGGGTATTCGGCGAACGGTTTGCGAAGCAAGCGGCGCAGGTTCTCAATGGCAAACGGCACGCTCTGAATAAAGTGGGGTTTCTTTTCGAAATAGCCGCGAAAGCCATAGGCACCGAGTACCTGTAGTGTGCGGAACAGCACAAAGTGCCGCAGGTGTGCATGGAAGTCGACTACATCTACCGGACGGAATGTCGACAGCGCGTCGATATATTCTTGCAACAACTCTTGGCGCAGTGAGTCGGGATAGTTGGCTTTGGCTTGCCACAAGAACGAAGCCACATCGTAGTAGACCGGTCCTTTGCGACCACCCTGAAAATCGATGAACCACGGCTCGCCGTCTCTTATCATGATGTTGCGGCTTTGGAAGTCGCGATACATAAAGGTGTGCGAACCACTAAGCAGTAACACATCCGTCATCTTCTGAAAGTCGTCTTCGAGGCGGTCTTCGCGAAACTCCATGCCGGTGGCTTTCAAGAAACAATATTTGAAGTAGTTTAAATCCCACATGATGCTGCGGCGGTTGAATTCTGCCTGCGGATAGCATATCGAGAAGTCCATCTCTTCGGCTCCGGTAAACTGCATGGCAGGCAGCAGACGCATGGTTTTGCGCAGCAAAGTTTTCTCTTCTTCGTCGAACACGCCGGTGAGTCGCCCTTTTTCTATGGCGTTGAAGAGCAGTGTGTCGCCCAAATCTTCCTGCAAATAGCAGGTGTCGTCATCGCTTCGGGCTACTACTTGCGGCACGGGCAAGCCTTTGTTGCGAAAGTGCTCTGCCATGTAGAGAAAGGCTTGGTTTTCTTCCGTCGAGGTGCCGTACACGCCAATCAGGGTGGGGGTGTCTGTGAGCCGGAAATAACGTCGGTTAGAACCCGAAGAGGGAAGCTCTTCGACGGATGCCGCAGGGTGTCCGGTGTGTGCGTGGTATAGGTGCTGAAGTGCGTCGATAATCGTCATGGAGTGCTGCTTTTGTTTTTAGATGTCAACAAAAGTATAGGTTTTATGGTCAACTTCAAAACCTCAACATCAATTCTACCACTAATTTGTCGCGCTCGGACTCTTTGGCGATGCTTCCCGACGGATAAAAATATTTCTCGAAGTTGAGGCGCAGGTCGGCTCTGATCGCTTTGTCGAAGCTTAGCGTGACGCCGCCCGTGACGCGGTGACGTTTGTAGTCGGTGGTCTTTAGTGTGGGGTCGTCGTTGCTCACGGTGGTAACGGCGTCGCTCTGATTGGTCATCATGTCGTAGCGTGCCAAGAGAGCCACTCTGTGGAAGAACTTTTTCAGCGGAATGTTGTAGTTGACAAAGCTGTTGAAGGCGTGTACATCGTCGTAGGCATTGCCGCTGTAGCTTTTGTAGAGATACTCCGCCTCTACGTGGAGCGGACCGTGACTGTAATATACATCGAAGTCGTACGAAGACATGCGGGTCTTTTGGGGTTGGATGCTGAGTGTGCTTACGGTCAGATTCAGTCTGTCGGATAAGAAGGCTTGCACCTTGGCGGCATAATTGGTCTCTTTGTGCCACACTTTTTGGTTGGTCAGTCCCGAGCCGTTGAAGATTCCGCCTTCGACGGTAAGAGGCACCGTTTCTCCGAATTTGTAAGCCAACGTGGCACCCACGTCGCGTGTGTTGCCCACCTGTTTGGCAATGAACGAGCGGTTGGCAAAGTATTGCAGGTGAGGCGAACGGAAGGCATCCACCGTAAACGGCACGCGCATCTGCCCTGCCGTAATGGAGAATCCTTGCAGGGGTGTAAGGCGGGCGTAGGCGTCGAGCATCTTTATCTGTCCTTCGTCGCAAAGGTCTACTTCTGCCTTGTAAGCCACGATGGGCAACACTTGTCCCGACGCGCTGATGCGTGCCGTGCGCACCTCGAAGCGCGAGGCGTCCATTTCGGTTTGGTATTCGTATTTGGTACGAATGGTGCCGTGAATCTCGGGCACAAAATTTTGGGCTTGCACGGCGGCTGTCGGCAGCAGCACTGCAAGAAGAAGCAGACTTCTTTGCATAAGCGATAGAGATGGTTTTATTCTTGTTAGTAGTACTTTCGGAACGGTTATGAGCCAACCAGATAAGTGATGTTGCTCATAAATAGTTTTACGGAGATAGCCAACAAAATGATACCGAAGAATTTACGGGTGATATAGATACCTCCTTTGCCCAAAAAACGTTCGATAACCTCGGTCATTCTTACCACACAGTACACCCACACCATGTTGAGTACCAGTGCAATGACAATGTTGACGCTGGCATATTCGGCACGCAGCGATAGCAGGGTGGTAAACGAACCGGCTCCGGCGAGCAACGGAAATACCAACGGCACCAGTGTGGCTTCTTTAATGGGTCCTTGGTTTTTAAATATCTCTACGTCGAGAATCATTTCCAGCGCCATAAGGAAAATGATGAGTGAGCCTGCTACGGCAAACGAACGGATGTCTACGTTAAACAGTCGCAGAAGCATGTCGCCGGCATAAAAGAAACCTATCAGTAACGCAAACGATATGAGTGTCGCTTTCATAGCGTTTACCCCTCTGCCTCTTTGTTTTAGATTAATAATGATGGGGATGGAGCCGATGATGTCAATCACGGCAAAGAGCGCAATGAACGCACTCGCCATCTGTTGGAAATTGAATTGTGAAAACATGATAGTAAAATTTTGCGCAAAGATAATGGGTTTTTATACATTGCGCAAGAGTACTAAGAAACCGTTTTAAATTTATTGGAATAGAATATTATTACTCATGCTTTGAGTCTCTTTTCGGTCTTATCTTCCTCTTTTACTCGTCAGATAGCTCGCTATCTTCCTCCTAAAACAGAAAGATAATCCTCGAAAATAGCTCTCAAATCAAAG
>JAISHU010000110.1 GCA_031262385.1 Mediterranea sp. (in: CFB group bacteria) | reverse complement strand
AAATTATCTCGGCAAGTTAAGCTGTATATCCCGGCAAATTATTGTGTTATCCCGGCAAGTTAACGCGCTAACTTACCGGGATAATTTCATAAAGTTCTTTTTGGAGCAGTTTTTTTGCGCTGAACATACTTTTTGTTTTTTGACATAATTTGCTCATATATTTCTGTGAGTGTGCGCATTAAGGCACTATTTTTACATAGTTTAACGCGCTATACTCGCACGAAAGTCACCAAGCCGTCCCTTAGCCCGAAAAACGCCCGTTTTTCGAGGGTTCGTTTGACGTTTTGACACTTTGATACTTTATTAACGGATGTTTTTCTAAGGTTCTGTTTCTTTACGAGTTCCTTTGTAGGAGACTCTCAAGGTGGTACCCGGAGTGGGGATGTTGGCTATTATGTTAATCGTCATATTAGCAACACCATTTACAACCGTGCCTTCCGGCGTTAGCCAGCAATCACCTATCGGAGGACTCAAAGCAAAAAATTCGCGTTTGCCTTTAATGGTATAGGTGTTATTCTTTATTGTTACATGACAATGCTTCATCGAGATGTCTCCCAACGGGATGTCACCACCGCCGATGTTTACCATGAAATTCTTTAATGACAGGCTGACGGAGTCGTTGGCAACTTTGGTTATTATAACATCATTCTGTTTGCCTGTTGCTATGGGTAATATTCCCAAATATACCGTGTATGTGCCGTCATAAATGCCTACTACATCCCGGGTAATCAAATCTATAGGGTCGGTCGGCGTAGGGTCAACACTTGGGATGGTATCGGTGGGCGTGGGGTCAACACTTGGGATAGTATCGGTGGGCGTAGGGTCAACACTTGGGATGGTATCGGTGGGTGTGGGGTCTACACTTGGGATAGTATCGGTAGGTTCAGGGTCAGTCGGTATTGTATCGGTCGGTGTAGGGTCTACACTTGGGATAGTATCAGTCGGTTCAGGGTCGGTCGGTATTGTATCGGTCGGTGTAGGGTCTACACTTGGGATAGTGTCGCTTGGAATCGTATCACTCGGTATAGTATCGGTAGGTGTAGGGTCAACACTTGGGATAGTATCGCTTGGAATCGTATCACTCGGTATAGTGTCACTTGGAATAGTGTCACTTGGAATAGTGTCGCTCGGGATGGAGTCGTTCGGTGCAGGCTTGCTTGGTATGGAATCCTCTACTACAGGAGGCTTAATAATATTAGGCTCGCGGTCGTCATTGTCGCGGCAAGCAGACATCATGGCTATTGCAGATAGCAATAGACAGGGAATAATTGTGTTTCTTTTCATCTTCAATCTTTTTTTGTCGTGTTAATACTGGGTATATTCTGTTTCCGTTTTGGTACGTGTCTTATTCTCAGATGCAAAGTTACACTTTTTTTTATGTAATATATAGCAATAGTGTTTAACTATATTTATTCGAATACGCTCTTTTTCTTTTCTTGTTTTGCAAGTTCGAAATAAAAAGCTTTACCTTTGCCGCACATTTTAATAACGAGGGGTGCCCTAATACGACGGGCTGAGATCATACCCATTGAACCTGCTCCGGATAGTGCCGGCGAAGGGAACGGAAGAAAAGCTCCCCTTTTCTGTTTAATCTAAAAAAAAGAAAGTCGCAATGAAAAAGACTTTAACGACGGCTGGCCTGCTATGGGCTTCGCTGAGTGTCCATGCGTGGACTGAACCCATTGATACCCTGCAGAACGTGTTGCTGCAAGAGGTGAAGGTTTCTGCAACACGAGCCACAGCCACCACTCCCGTTGCCTTTACCAACGTGAGTAAAGAGCAACTGAAACGACAAAACACAGGTGTGGACATCCCCTATCTGTTGTCGTTCACCCCCTCGGTGCTTACCACCAGCGACGCAGGCGCAGGCATAGGTTACACCGGCATTCGCATCCGCGGCACCGACGCCTCACGCATCAATGTCACCACCAACGGCATCCCTCTCAACGATGCCGAAAGCAATTCTGTTTACTGGGTAAACACACCCGACCTTGCCTCGTCGCTGCAAGACATACAAATACAACGCGGCGTGGGCACATCGACCAACGGTGCAGGCGCTTTCGGCGGAAGCATCAACATGCAAACACAGCCCGTAGGCAGTATGCCGTATGCCGAAGTGTCGGGATCGTACGGCTCGTTCGGTACGCACCGCGAAACGGTGAAGGCAGGCACGGGACTTATCAACAACCGCTGGGGATTCGACGTCCGCCTGTCGAACATCCATAGCGAAGGCTATCGCGACCGGGCACGTGCCGACCTGAAATCGTACTTCGTACAGGGAGCTTACTATGCCGACCGCACCAGTCTGCGCTTTATCACCTTCGGCGGCAAAGAGGAGACTTATCATGCATGGGACGGCATCGACCGGGCAATGCTCGAAAGCGACCGCACCTATAACTCTAACGGCGAAATAAAAGACGATGCCGGAAACGTGACGGGATTCTACGATAACCAAATCGACCTGTACAGCCAAACGCACTACCAACTGTTGCTGACCCAAGAAATCTCTTCTGTCTTTACCCTGAACGCTGCCTTGCACTACACCGACGGCACCGGCTATTACGAAGAGTATAAAAATGGTCGCAAATTAGTGGAGTACGGACTGACACCTTTCGAAACAGCCGACGGCATCCTCGTAACCAAAAACAACTTGGTACGCCGCAAATTAGTGAACAGCGGCTTTGGCGGCGGCGTCTTCTCGGTGAACTATAAAGGCGATAAGCTCACCGCCACGCTGGGGGGTGCACTGAACTACTACAAAAACAAGCATAACGGACGGGTGATGTGGGTGAAAAACTACCTCGGCAACCTCGATGCCGACCACGAGTATTACCGTAACACCGGTCGCAAAACCGACGGTAACCTTTACGCCAAAGCCATCTACGAAGCGCTGAAGGGCTTGGCACTCTATGCCGACCTGCAATATCGCTACACCCGTTTCAAAATTAACGGCACAGGTGACAAGTGGGACGATACCGCCGAACCGGCACATGCACAGCTGTTGGCAGTGGATGCTCCGTTTCACTTCTTCAACCCCAAAGGGGGCGTGTCGTGGAAGATAAACCCACACCATAATATATATGCATCGGTGGCGGTGGCTCACAAAGAACCTACACGCAACAACTACACCGATAATATCATCAGTGTAAACCCCCGCTCCGAACGACTGACCGACTACGAGGCCGGCTACAACTTTGCCAACCGCCGCTTTCGTGCCGGCGCCAACTTCTACCTGATGAACTACACCGACCAACTGGTGCTTACCGGCGAAATGAACGAGATTGGCGAACCGATGACCGAGAATGTGAAAGAGAGCTACCGCATGGGAGTGGAACTGACCGCCGGCGTCACCCTGCTGCCCTCTCTGCGCTGGGATGTCAACGCCACGTGGAGCCGCAACCGCATCAAGTTGGACGGCGGAAACGTGCCTATCGCCTTCTCGCCCAATCTGATGGGCAACAGCCTCATCGCCTTCGACCTGAAAGGGTGGAGCGCGTCGCTGCAAACGCAGTATGTGGATAAGCAGTTCCTTAGCAACGAAAACGACCGTACCTGTATGCTCGATGCCTATTGGGTGAGTAACCTCAATGCCGGTTATACTTTCCGCCTGAAAGGAGTAAAAAGCCTCACGTTGGGTGCTACGGTTTACAACCTCTTCAACGAGCAGTACGAAAGCAACGGTTATGCTTCGGGGGGCTATGCAGCCTACTATCCCAATGCCGGAATAAATGTGTTGGGACATATCAGTATCTCTTTTTAACACTACCTTTGCGCAACAATGGAACTCTTTCTCGAAATACTTGCAGCCGTTACCGGCATCATCTACCTATGGCTGGAATACCGGGCGAGCATTTACCTGTGGATAGTAGGCATTATTATGCCTGCTATCTACATCGCCGTCTATTACGACGCCGGCATCTACGCCAATCTGGGTATCAACGTCTACTATCTTGTGGTGGCACTCTACGGTTGGTGGGTGTGGCGTTACGGCGGGCGGAAACAGAACCGTACGGAAATGCCCGTCACACGCATGCCTGTACGCTACTACTTGTGGGCGGCAGTTGTCTGCACGGTACTCTTCTTCGGATTGGCATGGCTGCTTATTTACCACACCGACAGCGATGTGCCGTGGCTTGATGCGTTTACTACTGCCCTCAGCGTGGTAGGCATGTGGATGCTGGCACGCAAATACGTGGAACAGTGGTGGGTGTGGATTGTGGTCGACACGGTAAGCGTCGGTATGTATATAGACAAAGCACTTTATTATTTGGCGATGCTCTACATCACGTATGTAGTGGTCGCCGTATTCGGATATATGAAATGGAAAAAACTTATGCAGTAATTGTAGCCAACGGCGACTATCCCACGCATCCGCTCCCCTTGCAGTTGCTTCGCGAGGCTTCGTATGTGGTGTGTTGCGACGGAGGTGCCGACGCATACATAGCACACGGTGCGTTGCCCGATGCCATTGTGGGCGACGGTGATTCGTTGAGTGCTCTCAACCGTGACAAATATGCGCACCTGATGCACTACGAACCCGACCAAGAGACCAACGACCAAACCAAAGCCGTCCGCTTTGTGATGCAACAAGGTTATCGCCGCATCTATATGGTGGGTGCCACGGGCAAGCGCGAAGACCACACGTTGGGCAACATCAGCCTGCTCATGGAATATATGCGTGCCGGCGCAGAGGTACGGACGTTTACCGATTACGGCAGCTTCACTCCCTGCAAAGATACCTGTAGTTTTGCCTGCCGTGCCGGTACGCAAGTCTCCCTATTTAATTTCGGTGCCCGCAACATCCGTGCCGACGGACTGGCATATCCTCTGTTCGACTTCACCACGTGGTGGCAAGGCACGCTCAACGAGTGTACGGGCGACGAATTTACAATTCATGCCGAAGGAGAGTATCTGGTGTATGTGAATTATTGAATAAGAGGTTATCCCCTTGTTTTTAGCAGAAAACCGAGATATTATCCCCTTGTTTTTAGCAGAAAACGGCAATGTTATCCCCTTGTTTTTAGCAAATAATGTATATTTGCACCCTATAATCAAGCAGTTAGAAAACTTCGGCACCTTTACACATAAGGATAAGCGCATCGAAATCTACCCGCTGTATGCCCTTTCTGCTATCAATCAATACGAATAATCAGAAAACCAAAACAGCTTTCTTAGGAACGGGGATGTTCAGGTATGTTTTAGCAGATAGGCTTTAAAATCATCGAACGTTTTAGACATCGGCACACTTTGCTTGGTTCCCTTCATAAAGGCTTGAAGCTTTTCGGGTATCTCCACGGGAGCACTGATAATCCGCTCCACCGTATCTTTGAATTTGGCGGGATGGGCGGTGGCAAGGAAAATGCCAAACTCATTGTCGCCCAAGCTTTCTTGCAAGGCACGAAAGCCACAAGCTCCGTGAGGATCGAGCAGGTAATGATGTTCGTTCCACACTTTGCGCATCACGACGGCTATTTCGTCGTCGGTATAGGTGGCGCCGCTGATGTCGCGGGTAATGGATTGATGACTGCCTCCGTAGAGGTCGAGTACCCGTGCAAAATTACTGGGGTTGCCCACATCCATCGCGTTGGCTATGGTAGCTACCGAAGGACGCGGCGTGTAAACACCCGTCAGCAGGTATTGGTAGAAGATGTCGTTGCGATTGTTTGCCGCAATGAAATGGGAAATGGGCAGTCCCATGAACTTACCGAACAGTCCGGCGGTGATGTTGCCGAAGTTGCCGCTGGGCACACACACCACCGGATGCAATGCGGCAGGTATGCCCAAGGTTCTGCACTGCGCATACGCCCAAAAATAGTAGAATGCCTGCGGAAGAAAGCGTGCCACGTTGATACTGTTGGCACTGGTAAAGAAGGCGTGTGCATTAAGCTGCGTATCTGTAAAGGCGGATTTTACAAGGCGTTGGCAGTCGTCGAAAGTGCCGTCGACCTCAAGAGCGGTGATATTCTGTCCCAGCGTGGTGAACTGCGACTCTTGAATGTCACTCACCTTTCCTTTGGGATAGAGCACATAGACGTGAATGCCCGGCACACCCAGAAATCCGTTGGCTACGGCACTGCCCGTGTCGCCCGAAGTAGCTACCAGCACATTGACCTGCTGTTTACCCTCTTTGCGGATGAAATAACCCAGCAGACGTGCCATGAAGCGTGCCCCCACATCTTTAAACGCAAGTGTAGGACCGTGAAAGAGTTCCAGCGCATAAATGCGGTCGGTTACCGGCACCAGCGGAATGTCGAAGTTCATGGTGTCGTAAGTAATCTCTTTCAGTATGTCGGGCGGCACATCCTCGCCAAAGAATGCCGTTGCCACACGGAAGGAGACCTCTTGCAACGACAGGTTGCCTATGGTACGGAAGAAATGGGTGGACAGGTGGTTGATGTGCAGGGGCATGT
Source organism: Mediterranea sp. (in: CFB group bacteria) (assembly GCA_031262385.1). Classification (GTDB taxonomy): domain Bacteria; phylum Bacteroidota; class Bacteroidia; order Bacteroidales; family Bacteroidaceae; genus Bacteroides. The sequence goes on along the minus strand of JAISHU010000110.1, from coordinate 12,603 downwards.
AAAGTCCCTTGTCGGGAGCCAGCCCGCGGATAACAGCCTCTTGGAGTGAGGTCTCGGGAGAGCGGTGGTTGGTGCTATAGTACTTCATATCAGATTAATGTTTCATAAATTCGTTTATAAATTCATCGCCTTTCAGCATGCCGTAGCAGCCTTGTCGGGCGGCGACTTCGTCGTAGGTTTGTACGGCATCGGCATCAATACCCGGATACCATATCGTAAAAGGAACGGGGTCGGCGGTGTGCGTACGCAGTTCGCACGGTGTAGGATGGTCGGGCAACACGCCGATTGCCACAGGTTCGTCCCATGTTTGCAGGGCGTCATAGATAGGTCCTACTACGCGGTGGTCGAAGTCCTCTATGGTGCGAAGCTTCAACGCTACGTTGCCTTCGTGTCCCGCTTCGTCGCTGGCTTCGATGTGCAGGTAGACAAAGTCATCGGTACGCAGGGCATCGAGTGCGGCAGCCACTTTGTTTTCGTAGTTGGTATCATAAAGTCCGGTGGCACCTTCCACGGCTATGTTACGCAGTCCGGCATAACGACCGATGCCGCGTATCAGGTCGACGGCGGAGATAACGGCACCGCCATGTATCTGCGGATAGCGTACCGAGAGCGGTTCCATCTGCGGACGGTAACCCGGACTCCACGGCCAGATGCTGTTGGCAGGGTCTTTGCCTTCGGCGATGCGGCGTAGGTTTACGGGGTGGCGGCGCAACAACAGTTGCGAACGCAAGATGAGTGAGTTGAGCAGTTCGGCGGTGGAGGTAGCCTCTGCGGTTTCGGGTTGTACCAGCAACGGGCGGAAGGGATGTAGCGGAACGTCGTGCGGCGGGGTGCAAACAACCTGTTTGTTGCCGCCTTTGATTACCAGCAGATGACGGTATTGCACGCCCACGTAGAAACGCACTTGGTCGCTGCCCAACTGCTGTTGCAGATAGTCTATTAATATTTCGGCTTCGGCGGTAGTGATGTGTCCCGCCGAGTGATTCTTCAGCAAGTCGCCGTCGATGCACACCAAGTTACACCGCATCGCCATTTCGTCCGGCTGCAAGTCGACGCCTATGCTGGCTGCTTCGAGCACGCCGCGTCCTTCGTACACTTTGTGAAGGTCGTAGCCCAGCACCGACATATTGGCGACTTCGCTTCCGGGGTGAAAGCCTTGGGGCACGGTGGTAAGCAGACCGTTGCGTCCTCTCTGTGCCAGCTTATCCATGTGGGGTGTATCGGCATATTGCAGCAGTGTCTTTCCGCCCAACGTCGATACGGGACGGTCGGCAATGCCGTCACCCAGCAGAATGATATGTTTCATAGGTTCTTAGTTGTATTGCGTGTCAATATTGTTTCTGCGACAAAAATAGGTTATTAATTTTACATTTTGAATTTTGGCTTGCGAATTTGTCAAGAACAGCTATAAAAGCAATACTTTTGCTTCGTTTAAAAGAGATTTGTATGCTTATTCTACTCTCGTGTGCCAAAACCATGAGCACACACTCCAAAGCGACTCCCCCCGAGGTGACGCGCCCCCGCTTTCAGAAGGAAGCTTCCGACATAGCGTTGCAAATGGCACAGTTTTCGGTCGACGACTTGATGCGTCCGTTCGATGCCATTCGTCCGTACCGTTTGGAGGGCGATGTGGTATTGTCCGAACCGGGCGACCGCACTCTGTTTACCTATTGGCAGCAACGACTGACGGATACGCTCATTGCCGATGTGAAGCAAGCGGGCGGCACGCTGTGCAATCTGGCAAGCGAAGAGATGAAAGGGTTGTTCGACTGGAAGCGGGTAGAGCGCGAAGTGCGCATCGTCACCCCTGAGTTTAGGGTGCGAAAAAACGGTAAACTCACCACCGTAGTGATTTACACCAAGATGTGTCGGGGCGAAATGACACGCTTTATTTTAAAGAACGAACCGACAAATCCCGAAGCACTCCGCACCTTTACTTGGGAAGGTTTTCGCTGGGACGAAACCCTGTCGGACAACGGGCGAATGATATTTGTGCTGTAAACTATTGCAATGTCGTCATATTTATCTAAATTCGCCGCATAGTTAGTTACGGTTGTATATTAAAAGTGGTTTTTATGTATATCATTAAAGATTTTATTATGAAACAAAAAGCTGTATTAGTAAAAGGTGGGGTACTTTTATTTGCCTCTATTATTCTTTTTTCAAGTTGTGCGTCTATCGTGTCGCATGCTTCTTACCCTTTAAGTTTAAATAGTGACCCGCAGGGTGCTAAAGTGACGATCATTAATAAAAGTGGTTATGAAGTTTTTTCGGGAACTACTCCGTCGGTAATCAAATTAGATGCTTCTGACGGTTTCTTCTCCAAAGAGAGATACATTCTTACTTTCACTCATCCGGATTATGATTCTAAAGTAGTTCAAGTCTCGGCTAAAATTGACGGATGGTATTTTGGAAATATTCTTCTGGGTGGTTTGATTGGAATGTTAATCGTAGATCCGGCAACCGGAGCTATGTGGAAGCTTGATACAACAAATATCAATGTTACGCTCAATCCAAAGCCATCAGCAAACGCCGAACTGTCAATTCTGGATATCCGGCAGATACCCGAAGAGTGGAAAGAGTATTTGGTAAAGTTGGATTGATAAACTGTAAATCATCCGTAAACTATGCTTCTAATAAACAGGCGGTACACAACTAAGTGCACCGCCTGTTCTATAAATGTACCTTGGAAATCTTACTTATATTCTTCCCACGCCTTAATCGCCAAGTCGTCCGGTGTCATGGTACAGAATGCCTGAATGAAGGCACTTGCCAAGCGGGCGTTGGTGAGCAGCGGGATGTTAAGGTCGATAGCTGCGCGGCGTATCTTGTAGCCGTTTGACAACTCACCGGCGGTAAGGTTTTTGGGGATGTTCACCACCATATCTATCTGCTTGCCGTGCAGCATGTCGAGGGCTTGTGGCTGTGTCTCCGGTTCGCTGGGCCAGTACACACGGGTATTGGGTACGCCGTTGTCGGTAAGGAAGGTACTGGTACCTCCGGTGGCAAAGAGGTTGTAGCCTTTCTCGGCAAGCAAGCGGGCGGCAGGCAGCATGTCTACTTTCTGCTTCAGCGTGCCGGTGGATAGCAGTATGTTCTTTTCGGGGATGCGATAACCCACCGAAAGCATTGCCTTCAGTACCGCCGAAGAGGTATCACTGCCAATACAGCCCACCTCGCCGGTGCTTGCCATGTCTACACCCAGCACGGGGTCGGCTTTTTGCAAGCGGTTGAACGAGAACTGACTTGCCTTGATACCTACGTAGTCGAGGTCGAACAGGTTCTTGTTAGGCTTCTCTACGGGCAGTCCCAGCATCACCTTGGTGGCAAGTTCGATGAGATTTATCTTGAGCACCTTGCTTACAAAGGGGAACGAACGACTGGCACGGAGGTTGCACTCAATCACTTTGATGTCGTTTTCGCGCGCCAGATACTGGATGTTGAACGGTCCCGAGATATTCAGTTCGCGTGCTATCTCCCGACTGATGCGTTTGATGCGGCGTACCGTTTCCACATAGAGTTTTTGCGGCGGGAACTGAATGGTGGCATCGCCCGAGTGTACGCCGGCGAACTCAATGTGCTCGGAAATGGCGTAGGCAATGATTTCGCCGTTTTGCGCCACCGCATCCATTTCTACCTCTTTGGCATGTTCTATAAACTGGCTCACCACCACAGGGTGCTTTTTGGAGACGTTGGCGGCAAGTTGCAGGAAGCGTTCCAGCTCTTCTTGGTTGGAGCAGACGTTCATGGCAGCGCCGCTGAGCACGTACGAGGGACGCACCAACACGGGGAAGCCTACTTCGTCGACAAACTCGTTGATGTCGTCCATCGAGGTAAGTTCGCGCCAACGGGGTTGGTCTACCCCGATGCGGTCGAGCATGGCAGAGAACTTCTCGCGGTCTTCGGCGTTGTCGATGCTCTTGGCTGAGGTGCCGAGGATAGGTACCTGCTGTCCGTCCAGACGCATGGCAAGGTTGTTGGGGATTTGTCCGCCGGTCGATACAATGACACCGTGCGGATTCTCCAGTTCGAGGATGTCCATTACGCGCTCAAAGGTGAGTTCGTCGAAGTAAAGGCGGTCGCACATGTCGTAGTCGGTCGACACGGTTTCGGGATTGTAGTTTATCATTACGCTGCGATAGCCTTCTTTGCGAATGGTGTTGAGTGCCTGCACCCCGCACCAGTCAAACTCTACCGACGAGCCGATGCGGTAGGCACCCGAGCCGAGCACCACGATAGACTTGTGGTCGCCCAAGTAGTGTACATCGCCTGCCGTGCCGCTATAGGTGAGGTAGAGGTAGTTGGTCTGTGCCGGATATTCGGCAGCGAGCGTATCAATCTGTTTTACCACAGGCAGCAAACCGATGCTTTTACGGTGTTGACGCACACAGAGCAGTCCCTCTTCCATGTCGCCCTCGTAACCGATTGCACGGGCTACTTGGAAGTCCGAGAAACCCTGCACCTTTGCCTTCTTGAGCAAATCGTAGGGCAGGTCGGTGAGTTGTTTGTGGTTTTTACCCCACTGTTCCAGTTCTTTGCTGGTGTTCATGATGTTCATCAGCTTTTCGAGGAACCATTTATCAATCTTCGTCAGTTGGTGTATCTGGTCGACCGTATAGCCGGCGCGGAATGCTTTCGATATTACAAAGATGCGTTTGTCGGTAGGTTCGCGCAAAGCCTTGTCGATGTCGGAAATCACCAGTTCTTTGTTTTCCACAAAGCCGTGCATGCCTTGTCCTATCATGCGCAGTCCTTTCTGTATGGCTTCTTCGAAAGTGCGTCCGATAGCCATTACTTCGCCGACGGATTTCATGCTGCTGCCCAGCTCCTTATCAACGCCGTGGAACTTACCGAGGTCCCAACGCGGAATCTTACACACCACATAGTCCAATGCCGGTTCAAAGAAGGCACTGGTGGTTTTGGTGACGGAGTTTTTCAGGTCGAACAGTCCGTAGCCCAATCCCAGTTTGGCAGCCACAAAGGCAAGCGGATAGCCGGTAGCTTTGGAGGCAAGCGCCGACGAACGCGACAGACGGGCGTTGACCTCTATCACGCGGTAGTCTTCGCTGGCGGGGTCATAAGCGTACTGCACGTTGCACTCGCCCACGATGCCGATGTGACGGATGATGCGGATAGCCAGTTCGCGCAGTTTGTGGTAATCGGAGTTGCTCAGGGTTTGCGACGGAGCTATTACGATGCTCTCGCCGGTGTGGATACCCAGCGGATCGAAGTTCTCCATGTTACACACGGTGATACAGTTGTCAAAGCGGTCGCGTACCACTTCGTATTCCACCTCTTTCCAGCCTCGGAGCGATTTCTCTACCAGCACTTGCGGCGAAAAGGCAAAAGCTTTTTCTACCAGCACGTTCAGTTCGTCTTCGTTGTCGCAGAAGCCCGAACCCAGTCCGCCCAACGCATAGGCTGCACGTACAATAACGGGGTAGCCCAGTGTTGCCGCCGCGCGACGTGCATCGGCAGCGTTTTCTACGGCTTCGCTCTTAATGGTTTTTACGTTTATCTCGTTGAGTTTATGTACAAAGAGTTCGCGGTCTTCGGTGTCGATGATGGCTTGTACCGGCGTACCCAGCACGCGCAGGTTATATTTGTCGAGCACGCCCGTTTTGTAGAGTTCCACGCCGCAATTCAATGCCGTTTGTCCGCCGAAGGCAAGCATTATACCGTCGGGACGTTCCTTCTCGATGACTTTTTCCACAAAGTACGGTGTCACGGGCAGGAAATAGATGGTGTCTGCCACCCCTTCGGAGGTTTGCACGGTAGCAATATTGGGATTGATGAGGACGGTGTGGATGCCTTCCTCTTTCAATGCTTTGAGTGCCTGACTTCCTGAATAGTCAAACTCGCCCGCTTCGCCTATTTTCAGGGCACCCGAACCGAGTAGCAGCACTTTCTTTATCTGGTTTTCTTTCATTATAGGTAGATGTTGTTATCAGAAACTTATATATTCAGCAGTTTCACAAATTCGTCGAAGAGAAACTCCGTATCAGTAGGTCCGCCATCCGCCTCGGGATGAAACTGTGCCGAGAACCAAGGATTGCGTTTGTGTCGGATGCCTTCGTTGGAGCCGTCGTTCATATTGATGAAGAGCGGTTCCCAGTCGGCTGTAAGCGTATTGTTGTCCACTGCATAGCCGTGGTTTTGCGAGGTGATGAAACAACGTTCGGTGCCCACCATGCGTACCGGTTGGTTGTGGCTGCGGTGACCGTATTTCAGTTTGTAAATTTTGGCACCCCCCGCTTTGCTCAGTAGTTGGTTGCCCATGCAGATGCCGAAGATGGGCAACTGTTCGTTGCTCATTGCCTTACGGATGTTTTGCACGGCGGCGTCGCAGGTGTCGGGGTCGCCCGGTCCGTTGCTGATGAAGAGTCCGTCGTAAGTTAGTGAGTTGTAGTCGTAATCCCACGGTACGCGTATCACCTCCACTCCGCGTTTAACGAGGCAGCGGATGATGTTGGTCTTTACGCCGCAGTCCACAAGCACCACTCTTTTTAATTGACAGTTGACAATTGACAATTGGCAATTGGGCTGCGCGGCTTCTTCGAGGCTGAAGCGTCGGCTTTCGTTGCCTGCATAGACGACAATTTCTTTGCAACTTACTTTGTCGACGTAATTGATATCTTCGTAATTGTCGGCTGTCAATTGTTCCTTGTCAATTGCTTCGTCGTCAAAGAGTATCTTGCCCATCATTACGCCGTGTTCGCGCAACACTTTGGTTAGTTCGCGTGTATCGATGCCGGTGATGCCGGGAATATGTTCGCGTTTCAGCCAGTCGCCAAGACTTTCCGTGGCGTTCCAGTGGCAATACTGTTCGCTGTAATCGCTTACTATGATAGCTTCGGCGTGAATGCGTTCGCTTTCCATATAGGTAGCCAGCCCGTTGGATTCGATGCTAAAGGGCGGCACGCCGTAATTACCTACCAGCGGATAGGTTAGCGTCATTAACTGTCCTGCGTACGAAGGGTCTGTAAGGCTCTCGGGATAGCCCGTCATAGCCGTGTTGAACACCACTTCGCCGGCTACCGGTTTCTCGTAGCCGAACGACTTGCCGTGGAAGCGGCTCCCGTCGTCAAGGAGTAAGGTTACATTTCTCATCTATAATTATATTACATTTCGCTTTTGATGTCACGTCCCATTTTAATATTGATACGCCTTTTCCACCTCTATATAGTGTATAAACGCATCGTTAATCAGCTTCACGCCACCGGGGGTGGGATAGTTGCCGCTAAAATACCAGTCACCTGTATGGTTGGGGCAAGCTTCGTGTAACCCTTCCAGCGGTTGGTACACTATCTCCACGGTGGCACGGGTGCCTTTCGGGGTCAGTAGTTCTACCATTTTCTCCGCAATTTCTTGGTCGGTAAAGGGGGCATATATCTCTTTTACGTGGTTCACCATTTGTTCTTTGGGTAATCCCACCTGCTCTTTGGAGCGGCGGTAAACGGTGTTGATGACTTCGCGCATGTCGCGCTCTTTCAGCAACTCTATGGCGGCTCTGAAGGCAATAAACTCGCTCATACTGGGCATGTCGATGCCGTAGTAGTCGGGATAGCGTACTTGCGGCGACGAGCTGACGATGATAATTTTTTTCGGTCCGAGGCGGTCTAAGATACTGATGATGCTTTGCTTCAGCGTGGTGCCGCGTACGATGCTGTCGTCGATGATAACCAGATTGTCTTTGCCGGGTATCAGACTGCCGTAGGTGACGTCGTAGACATGTGCCGCAAGGTCGTTGCGGCTGTTGCCTTCGGCTATGAAGGTGCGTAGTTTGATGTCTTTGATTGCCACCTTCTCGCTGCGGATGCGGCGCGACAGCACTTTATCGAGTTCGTCGTGCGTGGGGTTGTGCCCCAATTCGGCGATGCGCTTTACCTTTTCTTCGTTGAGGTACTCGTTGAGTCCTTCCAACATGCCGTAGTAGGCTACTTCGGCGGTATTGGGGATAAAGGAGAAGACGGTATGGTCGATGTCGTAATCTACGGCGTTCAAGATATTGGGAACCAACTTCTTTCCAAGCTGTTTGCGTTCCTTGTAAATCTCCTTGTCGCTACCGCGGCTGAAGTAGATGCGTTCGAACGAGCATTGTTGCACTTCGCGTACCTTATTGATTTGCGAGGTGCGCACCACGCCGGCTTTATTAATTAAAAGTGCCTGACCGGGTTTCAATTCATTGATATTGTCGGCAGGCACATTAAATGCGGTTTGAATAACGGGACGCTCACTGGCAAGCACCGCAACTTCGTCGTCCTGATACCAGAATGCCGGTCGGATGCCCCACGGGTCGCGCACGGCAAACGATTCGCCGCTGCCGGTAAGTCCGCAGATTACATAGCCGCCGTCCCACTCTTTGCTGGAGGTTCGCAGCACGTTGGCAAGGTCGATGTGGTCTTCGATGTAGGCAGTGATTCCGGTGCCGGTAAGTCCTTCGGCTTCGGCGAGGGTAAAGAGACGTTCCACTTCGCGGTCCAGCCGGTGTCCCATTTGTTCCAACATGATATAGGTGTCGGCATATTGGCGCGGATGTTGTCCGTTAGCGGTGATGCGGGCAAATATTTCGTCGACGTTGGTCATATTAAAGTTGCCGCACAGCGCCAGATTCTTGGCACGCCAGTTATTGCGGCGCAAGAAAGGGTGAACATACGACAGTCCGCTCTTGCCGGTGGTAGAGTAGCGCAGGTGTCCCACGTAGGTTTCGCCGGCAAAGGGAAGGTTGCGTTTCACAAAGTCCACGTCGTGCAGTTGGTCTTTGGTGCAATCTTTGAAATGGCGGTGCACCGTATCGAAGATTCCGGTAATGGCGCCCGAGCCGAGTGCACGTTCGCGGAACATATATTCTTCGCCGGGGTTGGATTCCAGTTTTACACAAGCCAATCCGGCGCCTTCCTGTCCGCGGTTATGCTGTTTCTCCATCAGCAGATAGAGTTTATTAAGTCCGTACATCCATGTGCCGTACTTCTTTTCGTAGTACTCCAATGGTTTCAGCAGGCGAATCATCGCCACTCCACATTCATGTTTCAGTTGTTCCATTTATCTTGTTAGAATTATTCCACAGTTACACTCTTAGCCAAGTTGCGCGGCTGGTCTACATCCATGCCTTTGCACACGGCGACGTGATAGGCGAGCAGTTGTAACGGTACGGTGGTAATCAGGGGGTCGAGGCATTCCAATGTTTCGGGCAGTTCGATGCAAGTATCGGCAATGCCGCGTATCACTTCGTCGCCCCGGGTCACCAGTGCTATCACCTTTCCTTTGCGCGCTTTGATTTCTTGAATGTTGCTTAATACTTTCTCGTACAGGTCGTTGCGTGTAGCTACTACCACTACCGGCATTTCGGCGTCTATCAGGGCGATAGGTCCGTGTTTCATTTCGGCGGCGGGATAGCCTTCGGCGTGTATGTACGAGATTTCTTTCAGCTTCAACGCACCTTCCAATGCTACGGGATAGGCATAGCCGCGTCCCAGATAGATAAAGTTGTGTGCGTAGGTAAATATTTTAGCCAGTTCGGCAATGCTGTCGTTGAGTTTCAGCACCTCCTCCATTTTGTCGGGGATGTGACTCAGTTCGTTTACGATAGCCAGAAACTGTGCGTCGTCAATGGTTTTCCGGGTTTTAGCCAAGGTTAGTGCCAGCATGGTGAGTACCGTTACCTGTCCGGTGAAGGCTTTGGTAGACGCCACTCCTATTTCGGGTCCTACGTGTATGTAAGAGCCTGTGTGTGTGGCGCGGGGGATGCTGGAGCCGATGGCGTTGCAGATGCCGTAGATAAACGCTCCCCTACTTTTTGCCAGTTCCACGGCGGCAAGCGTGTCGGCGGTTTCGCCGCTTTGCGAAATGGCTATCACCACGTCGTTGCTGTCTATCACGGGGTCGCGGTAGCGAAACTCCGAGGCATACTCCACCTCTACCGGTATGCGGCAGAAGCTTTCTATGAGTTGTTTGCCTATCAGCGCTGCGTGCCACGAGGTTCCGCAAGCCACTATCACAAAGCGTTTCGCGGCAAGTAGTCGTTCGCGGTAGTCGATGACGGCTGACAGCACCACGCTGGTGTTATCTACGTTGATGCGTCCGCGCATGCAGTCGTAGATACAGGCGGGTTGCTCGAATATCTCTTTCAGCATGAAGTGGGAATAACCGCCTTTCTCCAATTGCCCGATGTTGAGTGCCACTGTTTGTATCTCGTGCGGACACTCCATGTTGTGCAGGTTGACAATCTTGAGGGGTTCGTTGCGTCGGATGACGGCAATCTCCTCGTCGGCGAGATAAATCACTTTGTCGGTGTACTCCACGATAGGGGTGGCATCCGATGCGAGGAAGAACTCGCCGTTGCCGATACCCACCACCAGCGGACTGCTTTTGCGGGCTGCTATAATCTGGCAGGGGTCGTCTTTGTCGAGGATGGCGATGGCGTAGGCGCCTATCACCTCGCGTAAGGCAAGTTGTACGGCAGTGAGCAGGTCGATGCCGTTTTTTGCCTGTATGTATTCTATGAGTTGCACCAAGACTTCGGTGTCGGTGCTGCTCTTGAATGTATATCCTTGTGCTTGAAGCTTTTCTTTGAGAACGGCGTAGTTCTCTATGATGCCGTTATGTATCAGTGCAAGACGTTCGGACGACGAATAGTGGGGGTGGGCGTTCAGCGAACAGGGTTCACCATGTGTCGCCCATCGGGTGTGAGCAATGCCTATGGTGCCCGAAAGATCTTTTTGACCAACAAACGCTTCGAGTTCGCTGACCTTTCCTTTCGCCTTATAAACATTCAACTGTCGGTTATCACTAATCATTGCTACCCCTGCACTATCATAGCCGCGATACTCCAATCGCTTCAATCCTTTGATGAGAACGGGGTAGGCTTTTTGTTGTCCGATATAGCCTACAATTCCGCACATAACATTTTAAGTATTTGTTTGTTTGGAGCGCAAAGATATATCTTTTTTATTGATTCGGGCTATTCTTCTTCTGAAAATCATCAGGATAGGCATATTTATCAACAATTTGCCCGTTACGCAGGTGTAACCACGTGGTAAACGTACGTGTTCCTTCATTCAGTCGGATGACGCGGGCGCCGTTGGGCAGATGGTTGTACACGGTGTTTCCGCCGGTGTATCGCCCGTAGGCAAGCAGGATGTCGTACCACATCACGGCGTAATCGTTGTCGTGGTCGTGTCCCACAAAGGTAGCCATTACGTCGCCGGCTTCTTTCATGGCGACAAACATGCCTGAGTTGAGTTCGGGGCTGCATGCTTTTTCCATGCGGGTGCCGCGCAGAATGGCGTTGGGGCTTGCGGTAGCTTCGCGATATTCGGGCAGGGGGATGTGGAAGAAGGCAAGTGCGGGAATGGTGTCGCCTTGGTTGGCAGCTTTAACGGCAGCAGCTTGCCGACGAAACCACGCTACCTGATTGCCGTGAAACCAGTCGTACCCTCCTACCCCTTTCACTTGCGAATAGGCGTTGGAATCCATGCAATAGAGTGTTGCGGCATCTTTTTTCGCATTTGTCGAGGCATGTATGGTCAGCGTATAGTCGGGCGAGGATGCTTCACCACGCGAAGGCAACAGGTTGCCGGGTACAGTGCGAACGATGTCGTAGAGTTGCGGGCGGCTTAACCCTTGTTCGTCGTCGTGGTTACCGAAAACTACGGCAAAAGGAATTTTACGGCGCGACACTTGGGCGAGCACCGTGCGTAGTCCCTCTTCGGCGGGGGCATTGTAGATTACATCGCCGGTAAATATCACCAAGTCGGGTTTCTCGGCATCGAGAACTTTGTTTACACAGTCTATCATCGTGTCGGACGCAGCCACGCCAACTTTGTAGTGTGTGTCGGTAAACTGCACGATTTTAAACGTTCCGTCGGGGTGGAACCGTAAGGATTGGGCGTTCAGCATCGCCGTACATGTCCATACACAGCCTACCAACAGGGTTCTCAGAATAAGCATCTGTTTTCTCATAATTATCAAAAAAAATTAGTTCGTAGAGGTTTAAATGAATTTCGGCGGCAAAGTTACGAAAAAAAGCATTTTTCCAAACTATCCGGGCATTAATTTGTTTCGATGAAATGCTATATCATTTTTTCGTCGACAGAACCAACCGATTATCTCGGTAAGTTAGCCGATTATCTCGGCAAGTTAACCCTCTGTTTCGGCGGTTTATGGCAATTATCCCGGCAAGTTATTCGGTTGGGAAGGCAGGTAAATCATACGCACCCTTCTTGTTGTCTCTAAAATCGGACACTGGTATAAGCAAATGATAGCCTAAATTTCACAAACAACTGATAAACAGTTAGTATCGCTCTATTCTGCTTAGGATTGCCAAAGGAGAAAAAGGCAAAATAATGCGATTTTGGGCAGGAGTTCAGTTACCAATTCGTAACCTATTTTTAGGTGGGCAAAACGTAGCTCCTGACTGCATTTGGGCAGGATTTTGCGAGCGAAAAGAAGAAAAAACGGGCTAAGCGGCTCATTTTTCTTTCCCTCGGATTCTTTCTCTCTGATTAGCAATATTTTGCGTAGCTTCAAATAGCTCTGTAACAAGTAGTTTTGCATAAAAGAAACAGAGTTATGAAGAAAGTCGATTTGAAAGTCCTCTACTAT
>JAISHU010000075.1 GCA_031262385.1 Mediterranea sp. (in: CFB group bacteria) | reverse complement strand
CGACAGTCCCAGCAAGGTAGATGCGGCAGGCAGTCCTGCTTTCTCCAAGAAAGCGCGCAGTTCGGCTTGGGCATTTCCCAGTTCGACGCCTTGTCCCATCAATACCAGCGGGCGTTCGGCATTGTTTATCAGTTCGGCAGCCTGACGAATAGCCTCCGGGTTTATGTCGGGCACAGGCACATAGCTGCGTATATAGTCTAATTCTACGGGGGTGTAGTCGGTGGTATCCACCTGTGCGTTTTTGGCAAAGTCCAGCACTACCGGTCCCGGTCGTCCGCTGCGTGCACTGTAAAACGCCCGTGCTACTGCCCAAGCCACATCATCCGCCGTACGTATCTGGTAGCTCCATTTAGAGATAGGTTGCGTTACGCCTACGAAGTCCACTTCTTGAAAGGCATCCGTACCGAGGAATCCGGTACCCACCTGTCCTGCAATGACTACAATGGGTGTACTGTCAATCATAGCATCGGCAATGCCGGTGAGTGTGTTGGTAGCTCCGGGTCCGCTGGTAACCAAACAGACTCCCACTTCGCCCGAAACGCGTGCAAAGCCTTCGGCGGCATGGGTAGCACCTTGTTCGTGGCGTACAAGGATGTGATTCAGTGTTTTGCGATGGTCGTACAAAGCATCATAAACCGGCATGATGCTTCCTCCGGGATAGCCGAACAGCGTTTTTACGCCTTGATGTTCCAGCGAGCGCATCAAGGCTTCGGCACCTGTGATTTTTGTTTTAGTCATATCGTTCTCAGTTGTTTGTTAAAAACAGAGAAGCCTTTCTCCGCTTGTGTGAGAAAGGCTTCCGGTTAAAATCTTTATGATTGTGTACGCATATACATATAACCTTTCTCACACCATGGTTTGCACGACGAGAATTAGCAGGACGACTGCGAGGTTAATAATAATTGTATGTACGTTCATTGCTTACTTTTTATTACTTATTTTGTTTAAAACGTTGCAAAGGTATAGTGTTTTTGATAAATGCCAAATAAATTGAAATAAAAGTTTGCTTTTTTTTATAAAATCTTAAGAAGCTGTTTTGATTTTATTGAAATAGTTTTTGATTACTCATGCTCCCAAGTCTCTTTTCGGTCTTATCTTCCTCTTTTACTCGTCAGTGAGCTGCGTTATCTTCCTCCTAAAACAGAAAGATAATCCTCGAAAATAGCTCTCAAATCAAGAGCACTAAAATCAAAACAGCTTCTATGTCTTGTCAGAAAATGCAATTCGGCACACATCGTATATTAAAATGCTATGTTGTTGTCGAGTTGAAAGTGGATAAGTTCCGACATGAATACGCCTCTCAACTGAACATGTACCTCAATTACTATACACTTCCTAACCACATCAAAGAGAAGTAGAGTGAGGCGCCGATAGCGATTGCCAGCACCACAATCATCAGCAGGCTGAGTGCAAACATCATCGCCGTGCGTCCCAACGTACGCAGCCATGTACAGCGAAACAACTGCTTGTAATCCCACATATAGAGCATGAAGATAAGCCACCACGGGATGTCGAACACATCGTTCTCATCAAAAGCTTCGTTGAACGGGATGTATAGTATGCTGAAGAGTAACAATTGCGAAGCAATGTAGATTTGCGACAGCAGATGCTCCGTCAGGTTGTAGTCCCGTCGGTGTTTACGTTTGCGAAAAGCAATGCGTGTGGCTGCGGTAAGTATCGGGACGACGGCTAAGATGAGTAGTGCCTTGTTGCCGTGTGCCCAGTTTTGCAACAGATTCCCCACTTTGTTGAGTGCCGGTATTTGTGAAACCTTTTTTGCTCCTCGAATAACGGATTGTATCGAACGACCAATGGCGTCGGGTGTGTAAGTGCTGTCTTCGCTAAGCTCTGCACTATCTATATTGACAACCAACTCTTTGCGGTTGTCTTTGGTGGTCTGTGTCTCTTTCTGTATCTCTTTCTGTGTCGGGAGTATTACCAATTGTGCCAACAGCACGTAAATGGCAGCCAGTACAAAAAGTGTTTGGAATGGAGGAAAGTAACGCACCCGCTTACCGTCAATATAATCGGCTATCATATATCCGGGACGGATAATCAGTTCAACAAGAGTACGTCCGAAACCGTTACTAATGTTGATAGCCCCTGCTACGATGTTGCTCAGTATCGAGCGGAACGTGAGGCGGCTCGTTTTACGGCTTTGTCCGCAACGATGACAATAATTGTCCGTAAAAAGGGTGCCGCAGTTTTGGCAACAAACGAGTTCGCCAGAAGAAGGCGACGGTGAGGGAAATCCTTTTATCTGCTTGATATGAAGCAAGCGAAAGAAAGCCACGATGCGTTTTAGATGAGTTGAAAGAGACATGCCTGTGTGTTCATTGATTATTTTTTATTACTTATTTTGTTTGAAACGTTACAAAGATATCGTATTTTTAATAAATGCAAAATAAATGGAAATAAAAGTTTGCTTTTTCTATAAAGAAGTAGCTTGGGGTAAGCAGAGGGTAGGGGGATAATTAGAGTTTAATAATGTACCCCTCCGTCACGCCTTCGGCGCGCCACCTCCCCTCTAAAGAAGGCGAGGAGTTTGAAGTTACTACTGGCAACCATTTGGGTTGCGCGCGGCACACTACAACCACACGCCTAAACTCTAATTTATCTGCCCGCGCACCGCCTCATTAGCACATTGGCACATCAGCACATTATTAACCTCTAATTTATCTCACCACTCTACGCCTTTGCAGAGGTGTTTGCAGGCGTTTATATGGCAAAGTCCCTCCGACAAAGTGTCAAAACGTCAAACGAACCCTCGAAAAACGGGCTTATTTCGGGGTGGAGTAGGGGTTGGTGACTTTCGCGCGAGTATAGCGCGTTAAACTATGTGAAAATAATACCTTAATGTACATACTTACAGAAAGATACGAGGAAATTATGTCAAAAAACAAAAAGTACGTTCAGCGCGAAAAAACAGCTCCAAAAAGGACTTTATGAAATTATCTTGCCGAGTTATCGCGATAACTTGCCGGGATAATGCAATAATTCGGCGGGAAATACAGCTTAACTTGCCGGGATAATTTCTTTAGCCGGCAGTTGATTCATTGTTTTCGCGTCGACAGTTCGTTGTTTTCGGGCGGATGATTCGTTGTTTCCACCGAGTTGATTCATTGTTTTCGCGGAGTTGGTTCGTTGAGTGGCGGGGGTTTATGCATAGCGTGCGGTTTAAAGGCATGTTTTTGGCAAAGTACGGGTTAGCTAAAAGCGCGATATTACGACATTGTGACACATAAATAGTCTGTTTGGTGATTTTGTGATAAAATAAAGGGTGCCGATATAGTCCCATACATTGCGCGCATGCAAAATAAAACTCTTTTTCCAGATTGTTTCCTACTTTCTGCCTCACTTTTGTCGCAGCGTAAAACCATAAAAATAGAAAAGATATGAACAAGTTTAGTAAAACATTGACTTTTGTCGCCCTGCTGGTGGCTGTGACGACAGGCGCTTCGGCGCAACTTCATGTAGGAGCGAAAGCCGGTCTTAACTTGGCTTCACTGACCGAAGGTAGGGA
>JAISHU010000059.1 GCA_031262385.1 Mediterranea sp. (in: CFB group bacteria) | reverse complement strand
GCGTTATCCCGGTAAGTTATCGCGATAACTCGGCAAGATAATTTCATAAAGTTCTTTTTGGGGGAGTTTTTTCGCGCTGAAGGTGCTTTTAGTATTTTGACATAATTTCTTCATATCTTTCTGTAAGTATGCGTATTAAGGTGCTATTTTTACATAGTTTAACGCGCTATACTGCCAACGAAAGTCACGAAGCCGTACTTCAGTCCGAAATAGGGGCGTTTTTCGAGGGTTCGTTTGACGTTTTGACATTTTGATAATGTGCTAATGAGGCGGTGCGGCTCTAAACTCTAATTTGTTTGTCGGCGCACCGCCTCATCGGCTCATTAGCATATCAGCACATTATTCTTCAAAAGCTGAAAAAGTTCTTGGCGTTGTTGTAGCTGATGTCTTCTATCATTTGGTTGACGCGCGCCATTTCCGAAACGGGTATTTCGCCGTTTTCGATGTCGTTGCCTACGAGGTTGCACAGGGTGCGGCGGAAATATTCGTGGCGCGGATACGACAGAAACGAACGTGAGTCGGTGAGCATCCCCACAAATCGACTGAGCAGACCCAGTACCGAGAGGGCATTCATCTGCTTCTCCATGCCGTCTTTTTGGTCGAGGAACCACCAACCCGAACCGAATTGTATCTTGCCGGGAACGGTGCCGTCTTGGAAGTTGCCCAACATGGTAGCAATCACTTCGTTGGCACAGGGGTTGAGGTTGTACAGAATGGTTTTGGTTAGCTTGCCCTCCGAATTGAGTCGGTCGAGGAACTTCGACAGGGCTTTGGCAGTGGTAAACTCGCCGATGGAGTCGAAACCGGTATCGGCACCCAACTGCTTAAACATCTTGCTGTTGTTGTTGCGGATGGCTCCGTAGTGGAACTGTTGCGTCCATCCTTTTTCGTAATCCATGCGTCCGAACTCTACCAGCATGGCTGACTTGAACTTCAGAATCTCTTCGCGGGTGAGGAGGTTGCCGCCGTACACCTTATTATATATAGTGCGTATTTCGGCTTCGGTGTACTCTTCGGCATAAAACTCTTCGATGCCGTGGTCGGAAAGCTTGCATCCCTGCTCGGCAAAGAAGTCGTGACGTTTGCGTAGGGCGGCGAGCATGTCGTCGTAGGTGGAGATGTTCACGCCGCTTACTTCGCTAAGCTTCTCCATGTAGGCGCGGAAGTCGGCAGGAACTTCTACTGCCATATCCTTATCGGGGCGCCATGTGGGAAGCATCTTTACCTCGAAACCGCTTTCGCGCGTTTGGATGTGATACTCCAGCGAATCTACGGGATCGTCGGTGGTGCACACCGCTTCTACGTGGTAGCGTCGCATCATGCCGCGTGCCGAATATTCGGGCAAGGCAAGCTTGGCGTTACATTCGTCGTAAATCTCGCGGGCGGTGGACGGATTCAATATCTTGTTGATGCCGAAAGCGGTCTTCAATTCCAAGTGTGTCCAGTGATACAATGGATTGCGCAAGGTATAGGGTACGGTTTCTGCCCACTTCTCAAACTTCTCCCAGTCGCTGGTGTCGGTGCCCGTGATGTAGCGCTCGTCCACACCGTTGGTACGCATGGCACGCCACTTGTAATGGTCGCCTCCCAACCAAATCTCGGTAAGCGACCGAAACTGATGATTGTCTGCCACCATTTGGGGATTTAAATGGCAATGATAGTCGATGACGGGCATCTTAGCTGCATGCTCGTGATAGAGCTTCTGTGCAGTTTCGGTCTGCAACAAGAAGTTTTCGTCCATAAAGTTCTTCATTTTTCTTATATTTTAAAGTGTATGATAACTTGGGATAATTGACTCCGTTAACGCACACAAAAGTAGGCTAAATAGTTTGCCGTACAAAATAAGGTCGTATCTTTGCCCCATAATTTGTAATATTTAAGGTTTATCGAAACCCTACTCACTTAAAAAACGAATGTATCATGAAACCATTAAACAAACAAACTGCCCCCCGTGTGGTGGAGCGTCCCGAGCGGATTATTCAATTTGGTGAAGGTAACTTTTTGCGTGCTTTCGTCGATTGGATTGTGTACAACATGAATGAGAAAGCCCACTTTAACAGCAGCGTGGTGGTAGTACAACCTATCGACAAAGGTATGGTGGAGATGTTGCAGGCGCAGGACAATTTGTATCATGTCAATCTTCAGGGCTTGGACAAAGGCGAAACGGTGAACAGCCTGACGCTGATTGACGTTATCAGTCGCTCACTCAATCCTTACACCGCGAACGAAGCGTTTATGCAACTTGCCGACCAACCCGACATGCGCTTTGTGATTTCCAACACCACCGAGGCGGGTATCGCCTTCGACCCAACCTGCAAACTGTCCGATGCGCCCGCCTCTTCGTACCCGGGCAAACTCACGCAACTGCTTTACCGTCGCTTTAAAACCTTTGGTGGCGACAAGCGCCGAGGGTTGATTATCTTCCCCTGCGAACTGATTTTTCTCAACGGGCACAAGCTGAAAGAGACTATCTATCAATACATCGAACTGTGGCAACTGGGCGATGCCTTTCGTGCATGGTTCGATGAAGCTTGCGGGGTGTATGCCACGTTGGTCGACCGCATCGTGCCCGGATTTCCCCGCAAAGACATCGACGCTATCAAGGAAAAACTGCAATACGACGATAACTTGGTGGTGCAGGCAGAGGTTTTCCACCTGTGGGTGATTGAGGCTCCGCAGGCGGTTGCCGCAGAGTTCCCTGCCGATAAAGCGGGGTTAAATGTGCTCTTTGTGCCTTCCGAAGCGCCTTATCACGAGCGCAAAGTGACGCTACTCAATGGTCCGCACACGGTGCTTTCGCCGGTAGCTTACTTGTCGGGGATTGACATTGTGCGCGAGGCTTGCCGTCATCCGGTGGTGGGGCGTTATATACATCGGGTGATGTTCGACGAACTTATGGAGACTCTCAACCTGCCGAAAGCTGAATTGGAACAGTTTGCCGGTGATGTGCTGGAGCGTTTCAACAATCCGTTTGTCGACCATGCCGTTACGAGCATCATGCTCAACTCGTTCCCCAAATACCGCACACGCGATCTTCCGGGAGTGAAAACATATCTGCAACGCAAAGGTGAACTGCCGTGGGGGCTGGTGTTCGGACTTGCTGCTATCATTACTTATTACAAAGGGGGAGTACGTGCCGATGGTGCGGAGATTACGCCCAACGATGCGCCCGAAATCATCGGACTGCTGAAAGAGTTGTGGGCTACGGGCGACACGCAAAAGGTTGCCGAAGGCGTGTTGGCTGCTACCTTTATTTGGGACGAAGACCTCAATGCCCTGCCCGGTATGACTGTCGCAGTAAAAACCTACTTAGATGCGATTGGGGCAAAAGGCATGCTTGCAGCGGTAAAGGAATTAATAAGCTAATTAAGAAACTGTTTTGAATTTAGTGCTTTAATATCCAAGCATTGGCGAATCCTCCGCCTTCCCGAATATCCAACAGTGCATCGTATGCTTCGCCTTGTGTGGCGTACGATGTCACTGCCACCCGTTTCTTTCCGCCGCCTACGATGGCTTTTGCCTCGTGGTAGCCGCGGGCAATCAACGTTTTTGCCATGGTGATGGCATCGTGTTCGGTGGGCATGCTTGCTACGATGATGTGATACTGCTTCGCTACCGAGGTGATAGCTTTGGAGGGCGACATCGCGCGGGTGGGGAGTGTGGCGGGGTGCGTGGCAGGTTGTACCAACTCAATGGGTTCAACGGGTTTCAGTAACTCGGTGGGCATCAGTTGGGCATGGCTCTGTTTGGAAAGCATCTTGTGGTCAATGGGGGTGGAGAAGAAGAACAGCAGCATAAAGCCTATGGCAATCGCAGCTACGCGCGGCAAGTAGTTTATGCTACGGCGGATGTGCCTGTGTACACGTGTCGGTTCGTCCTGCGGTTCGAGTTGCGGCGGGGTAGATACCGAAGTCGCTGTTGGGGTAGTGAGTGCCGATAGCTCTTGCATTCTGAACGAGTCCAGTCCAAAGAGTTCGGGGGCTGCCAAACGGCGGTCGTAAGGAGTGAAGCTTATCCGGCTGTGAATGTTGTAGTTCAGACAACCTATGGCGGGAAGCTCCACGCTTCCGTTATTATATAAGGTGTCGAGCAGTTCATCCATGTCGCGCTTCAGTCGCTTGGCGGCATCTGCAAAGTCGGTGGCATGGCGTGCCATGTAGGATTGCGTCAACAATCCGTCGTTCATTTTCAGTTGGGGATTAAAGCCTACAATGCGGGTAGGGGGGAGAAAGATGTCGTCGACACATTGCGACGGTATATAATGGGTAATCAATCCACCCAAGTCGGGCAGAATCACGCAATCGTTCTCTATTAACAGTATCTCTATGTGGCGTGTCAATTCATTCATGATGCAAATGTAATGCAATAATCAGTAAAGGTTGCGGGGTTATGGCAAATAGTTTTCAACAATTTTATCAACTATTCCTTTGTAGCTTGATTATAATAAGTACATTTGTCGCGTTATTTACTAAAAACTAATATTATTGTATATGAAAAGGCAGGATTTACTATTTATTTGTATTGTGTTGGTACTATTCGTACCGTTTTTTGTCAGTGCGGAGTTATACGATTGGTACAAGTCGTTCAATGCTTCGCACGGCATGGTAATGAGCTTTGTAAAGTTTGGCATCCTCGCCATGCTGGGCGAAGTGCTGGGATTGCGCATCAGTTCGGGAAGTTACACCCGCAAAGGTTTCGGCATCATTCCCCGCATGGTGGTGTGGGGGGTGCTGGGTATGGGCATCAACATGGCTATGATAGTGTTTTCCAAAGGCATGCCGATGTTTTTGGAATACATGGGTATGGCAGATGCGTCGCACACCATCAACGGTGCATTAAGTTTTGACAAGGTGTTGATAGCTTTGTGTATATCGGTGATGATGAATAGCTTTTTCGCTCCGGTATTCATGACATTCCACAAGATTACCGATACCCATATTTTGCAGTGTGGCGGTTCGTTGCGTAGCCTCATTACGCCTATCCCCATGACGAAGATTATTACGGGGCTGAATTGGGATGTGCAGTGGAATTTTGTCTTCAAGAAGACCATTCCGCTTTTCTGGTATCCGGCACACACCATTACTTTCTTGTTGCCGTCGGAGTTACGCGTGCTGTTTGCGGCACTGCTGGGCGTGGTGCTGGGTGTGCTGTTGGCAGTGGCGGCGAGGAAGAACAATTAATAATGTGCTAATGTAGCGGTGTGTGGGGTGATAAAAAAAGAGGCGTGTCGATTGTATATAATCGGCACGCCTTTTTTGATTGCCGGCTTTAAGCCGGTTATTATCTATATTTACCTATTGTCTTTACTTCACCTCTTCGAAGTCGGCATCCTGTACGTTGTCGCCACTGTGAGCGTCGTTGTTGCCGGCATTCATATCGGGACCTGCTTCGGCTCCGCCTTGTTGTGCACCGGTTTGTGCATACATCTCGGCGCTGGCTGCTTGGAAGGCAGCGTTCAGGGCAGCCATTGCAGTGTCGATGGCAGCGAGGTCTTGTGCCTTGTGTGCATCCTTGAGTTGTTGCAGAGCACTCTCAATGGGAGCTTTCTTGTCGGCAGAGAGTTTGTCGCCAAGTTCCTTGAGTTGGTTCTCAGTGGTGAATATCATTGAGTCGGCTTGGTTCAGCTTGTCAATCTTCTCGCGCTCCTTCTTGTCGGCGTCGGCATTGGCTTCTGCTTCTGCCTTCATGCGTTCAATCTCCTCTTTGCTTAAGCCGCTGGAAGCTTCGATGCGGATAGCTTGTTCCTTGCCGGTGGCTTTGTCTTTTGCCGATACCTTGAGGATACCGTTGGCGTCGATGTCGAAGGTTACTTCAATTTGAGGTACACCGCGACGAGCGGGAGCAATACCCGAGAGGTTGAACTGACCGATAGACTTGTTTTGCGAAGCCATGGGGCGTTCGCCTTGCAGCACGTGTATGGTTACTTCGGGCTGGTTGTCGGTAGCCGTGGAGAACACCTCACTCTTCTTGCAGGGAATGGTAGTGTTGGCTTCAATCAGCTTGGTCATCACACCGCCCAAAGTTTCGATACCCATAGAGAGCGGGGTAACATCCAGCAGTACCACACCTTTTATTTCATCGGTGAGCACGGCACCTTGTACGGCAGCACCTACGGCTACTACTTCGTCGGGGTTTACACCTTTCGACGGAGCTTTACCGAAAAAGTCTTCCACCAATTTCTGTACGGCAGGGATACGCGACGATC
This sequence comes from Mediterranea sp. (in: CFB group bacteria), assembly GCA_031262385.1. GTDB lineage: Bacteria > Bacteroidota > Bacteroidia > Bacteroidales > Bacteroidaceae > Bacteroides. The sequence goes on along the minus strand of JAISHU010000059.1, from coordinate 570 downwards.
CGCCTACGAGGATTACTTCGTCAATGTCGGCGTTATTCAATCCCGCATCGCTCATAGCTTTCTTGCACGGTTCCAAGCAAGCTTGTATCAGGCTGTGAGCCAGAGCTTCGAACTTGGCACGTGTAAGGGTTTTTACCAAGTGTTTGGGTACACCGCCCACCGGCATGATGTAGGGCAGGTTGATTTCGGTGCTGGTAGACGACGACAGCTCAATCTTGGCTTTCTCGGCAGCTTCTTTGAGGCGTTGCATCGCCATAGGGTCGGCGGTGAGGTCGGCACCTTCGTCGTTCTTAAACTCTTGTGCCAGCCAGTTGATGATTACTTGGTCGAAATCATCACCACCGAGGTGTGTATCGCCGTTGGTCGACAACACTTCGAATACGCCGCCGCCAAATTCGAGGATAGAGATATCGAACGTACCGCCGCCAAGGTCGAATACGGCAACCTTCATATCTTTGTGCGACTTGTCGATGCCGTATGCCAAAGCTGCTGCGGTAGGTTCGTTGACGATACGTTTCACATCCAGTCCGGCAATTTGTCCGGCTTCTTTGGTCGCCTGACGTTGCGAGT
>JAISHU010000128.1 GCA_031262385.1 Mediterranea sp. (in: CFB group bacteria) | reverse complement strand
TGGTAGCTTTACCTTTGCACGTCGAGGGGTGGGTAACCCTGTGGATTAAACCGTGGGGCAGTTTGTTTATCCGTTTGCTGCAACTGATTGCGGTACCTCTGATTTTTGTTACGCTGGTGAAGGGGGTGGCGGGACTGCAAGACGTCAGCCGCTTTTCCAAGTTGGGCGGCAAGACGTTGCTGTTCTACCTGATGTTTATTGCCGTATCGGCACTGTTTGGTCTCTCGCTTGGCTCGGCATTGCGTCCGGGTAAGCTGGTGGGGCACGAGACGGTAGCCACGCTGCAAGCAAAGTACGAAAGCACGGTAGCCGACAAAGCCGCTGCCGCTGTCGAGGTAAACCAACGCGGTCCGTTACACTTTCTGCAAGAGATAGTGCCGTCGAACATCGTAGAAGCCGCATCCAACAATTCCACTATCTTGCAGGTGATATTCTTTGCCGTGCTCTTCGGCGTCTCCATGCTACTTATACCCCGGGAACAGGCGAAACCCGTGGTGGCACTCTTTGAAGCACTCGATGCCATTATCATGAAAATGGTGGGACTGATTATCAGCACCGCTCCCATAGGTGTCACGGCATTAATGGCGGGACTGGTAACCGATTTCAAAGGTGATGTCAGCGTGTTTGGTGCACTGGGATTCTATGCGCTGACGGTCATTGTGGGGCTGCTTATTATCATGTATCTGTTTTATCCCCTCATTATCCGCTTCTTCTCCAAGATACGGGTGCGCGACTTTGTACGCGCCATGTATCCCGTGCAACTTTTTGCCTTCACCACCAGCAGCAGTGCGGTGACGTTGCCGGTCAACATGAAAGCCGTGAAAGAACAACTGGGTGTGAGCGACGAAACCGCTTCGTTTGTGTTGCCCGTAGGTGTGACGGTCAACATGGACGGCACCTCGTGCTATCAGGCGATTGCCATTCTCTTCATAGCGCAGGTGTTGGGGGTCGACCTCACGCTGACGCAACTGCTCACTATCTTACTGATGACCGTGCTGTCGTCTATCGGAACCCCCGGGATACCCGGCGGAAGCTACGTCATTCTTGCTATGGTACTTACGTCGGTAGGCATTCCGCCCGAAGGGTTGGCGCTGATTATAGGCATCGACCGTCCACTGGATATGCTGCGTACTGCCGTAAACGTCACCGGAGATGCTGTTGTGGCGTGCATGATAGATAAGAAGTAGCCGCGTTAGAAATTCAGGTAAAAGTCACCTGTCAGAGCTATGTACTCTTTGCTGAACCCGCCTTCGGCGCTCTCTATGCAGAGCGTCGCTTCGGTGCAGACCGCCGGCTGCATGGAATAGGAGAGAAGCACCCGCCTCACTGCCTTACCGGGTTTGGTAACCACCTGCATACACTGTGCCGGATGCAATCCTTGAGCAATGGCAATGCCGTCAGCCGTCGCACGTGCATCGGCAGGAATGATGACAGCCACTCTGCCGTCGGCAGCGAGCAGTTTCACCGCCCTGCGAAACAGCGATTCGTAGCTGAGTGTATCAGCATGACGGGCGATGTGCCGTTGTCGATCGGGACATGCCAGCGCATCCACGAAATAGGGGGGATTGGAGACCAGCAAGTCGAAACATCCGTCTATCGAATAGTTGCGAAAATCCCCGCAAACCACCTCCACACGATCGTTCCATGGCGACTGCGCCACATTTTCGGCAGCTTGACGGGCAGCAGGCGAATCAATCTCCATGGCGGTAACCTGTGCATCGGCATAACGTTGAGCCAGCATCAAGGCAACCAGCCCCGTGCCCGTACCTATGTCCATGATGCGACGGGGAGCGTCGGCTTGTGCCCAAGCCCCCAGCAACACACCGTCGGTGCCGACCTTCATGGCACACCTGTCTTGGCGGATAGCAAACTGTTTGAAGCGAAAGTAAGGATTCGACATTGGTAAATGGGGTTTAAGAAATCGTTTCTAAAACCAATACAACTTTCTAATTTGGGCATCAAAAGTAGATAGGATTATCCGATATATCATATTTTTGTACCTGTTTTTATTAAAATGCGTGCACATTATTATCTTTTTAGAAAGTGTAGCGTTTCTATTATTGGATAATAACTTACCTTTGCAGGCTGTGTTTAAGAGCCTGCTTAAACTTTGCAAAGAAAATGCAAACAGACTCTTAGAAACTCAATAAAATCAAAACAGTTTATACAGAACGACAATACATTTAACAAGGAATAAATGGAAAAGAAATTTTTTTTGGATGATATGGAAGAACGAGAAGAACATTCGTTCTCGGTAATAGCTGATTTCGAAGGAAACGAGGAACAATTAATGGATATAGATGTGGACGAAATCATACCGATTCTTCCGATGAGAAGTATAGTCCTGTTCCCGGGTTCGCTGATGCCTGTTCCCATTGGGCGAAACAGTTCCTTGAAACTGCTGCGCGATGCAGAAAAGAAAAGCCTTTATATCGGAGCCGTGTGTCAACGTTCGTCCGAAACGGAAGAACCTGCCATGGAAGACCTTTATACCATCGGCACTATCTGTAAGGTGGTGCGTACACTGGAACTTCCCGACGGTTCGAAAACTGCCATTCTGCAAGGTCTGAAGCGTATGTCGCTTGATGAGATCGTAAAAACCACCCCTTACCTAAAAGGGCGCGTTACACCGTTGAGAGAAGAGATGCCTTCGCCCGACGACAAAGAGTTTCCTCTGATGCTGGAGAGTTGCAAGGAGTTGACAATCCGATACTTCCGCTCGGCACATATCTTTCCGCACGACTCGTCGTTTGCTATTAAAAACATAGCCAATCCCCTGTTTTTGGTCGACTTTATCTGCACCAACCTTCCGCTGTCGAAAGACGAGAAAGAAGAACTGCTTGCCATAGACGCACTGCGTACACGCACCTACAAATTGCTGGAGTTTCTTAACCGTGAAGTGCAACTGGCGGAGCTGAAAGAGTCCATACAGGTGAGAGCCAGAGTGGATATCGACCAGCAACAACGCGAATACTTCTTGCAGCAACAGATAAAAACCATTCAAGACGAATTGGGTGGCGGACAAGAACAGGAAGTGGAAGAAATCCGCGAAAAGGCAAAACGCATGAAGTGGAGTGCCGAAATAGGTAAATACTTCATGAAAGAGGTCGACAAACTGGAACGTACACACCCGCAATCGCCCGATTACAGCGTGCAGTTGAACTACCTGCAAACGATGCTGGGACTGCCGTGGGGCATCTATACCACCGACAACCTCAACTTGCTGAACGCCGAAAAGGTGCTCAACAAAGACCACTACGGACTGGAAAAGGTAAAAGAACGCATCTTGGAACACTTAGCAGTGCTGAAGCTGAAAGGCGACATGAAATCGCCTATCATCTGCCTCTACGGTCCTCCGGGAGTGGGCAAAACCTCGCTGGGACGCTCTATCGCCGCCGCACTGAAACGTAAGTATATACGCATGTCGCTGGGTGGCGTGCACGACGAAGCCGAGATACGCGGACACCGCAAAACCTATATCGGAGCCATGCCCGGACGCATCATCAAAGGATTGTCGAAAGCCGGTTCGTCGAACCCCGTGTTTATACTCGATGAGATAGACAAAGTAGGAGCCGACCGTCACGGAGACCCGTCGTCGGCACTGCTGGAAGTACTCGACCCCGAACAAAACTCTACTTTCCACGATAACTTTCTGGATGTGGACTTCGACCTGTCGAAAGTGCTGTTTATAGCCACCGCCAACAACTTGAACACCATTCCGGCACCGCTGCTGGACCGCATGGAACTGATAGAAGTGAGCGGCTACCTCACCGAAGAGAAGGTAGAGATAGCCCGCCGCCACTTGGTACCCAAGGAACTGGAAGCCAACGGCATGAAGAGTATGAATATCAAACTGTCCAAGAATACGCTGGAAGCCATTATCGAATCGTACACACGCGAAAGCGGCGTACGCGAATTGGAAAAGAAAATAGGTAAGGTGTTCCGCAAGATAGCCCGCCAATATGCTACCGACGGCAGCCTGCCGCACGGCGACATAAAACCTGCCAACCTTCAAGATTACTTGGGCATAGCCGAATATACCCGCGACAAATATCAGGGTAACGACTATGCCGGCGTTGTTACGGGACTGGCATGGACTGCCGTGGGCGGTGAGATTCTGTTTATCGAAACCAGCCTGAGCCGCGGCAAGGGCGAACGACTGACGCTTACCGGCAACTTGGGCGATGTAATGAAAGAGTCGGCTATGCTGGCACTGGAATACATCAAATCACATGCGCAACTGCTGGACATCAACTACGACACGTTCGACCGCTGGAACATACACGTACACGTACCCGAAGGAGCCATCCCCAAAGACGGTCCGTCGGCGGGTATCACCATGGCAACCTCCATTGCTTCGGCACTGACGCAACGCAAGGTTAAAGCCAATTTGGCGATGACCGGCGAGATTACCCTGCGCGGAAAAGTGTTGCCGGTGGGAGGTATCAAAGAGAAAATTCTGGCTGCTAAACGTGCCGGTATCACCGACATTATCTTGAGCGCAGAGAACCGCCGCAACATCAACGAGATACAAGAAATCTACCTGAAAGGATTGACGTTTCACTATGTAACCGATATTAAAGAGGTATTTGCACTGGCACTGACAGACGAGAAAGTGGCGGATGCGATTGACCTGTCGGTAACACCCGAATCGACGGAGAAAAAGGCATGACATTTGAATTACAATACACCGATGCCAAAAGTAACGCACGCGCAGGATTGATTACCACCGACCACGGACAGATAGAAACCCCTATCTTCATGCCGGTGGGTACGGTGGGCAGCGTGAAAGGGGTACATGTGACGGAATTAACGGAAGATATCAAAGCACAAATCATACTGGGTAACACCTATCACCTCTACCTGCGCCCGGGATTGGACGTACTCGAAAAAGCCGGAGGGTTGCATCGCTTTAACAGCTTTAGCCGCCCCATGCTGACCGACAGCGGAGGCTTTCAGGTGTTTTCGCTTACCGGCATACGTAAGTTGCGCGAAGAGGGTGCGGAGTTTCGCTCGCACATCGATGGCAGCAAACATCTTTTTACCCCCGAGAAGGTAATGGATATAGAACGCATCATCGGTGCCGACATTATGATGGCATTCGACGAATGTCCGCCGGGCGATTCGGACTATGCCTATGCTAAAAAGTCGATGGAACTGACTCATCGTTGGTTAGACCGATGCGTGAAACGCTTCAACGAAACCGAACCCCGCTACGGATATAGTCAATCGCTGTTCCCTATTGTACAGGGATGTGTCTATCCCGACCTTCGCCGACAATCGGCTGAGTTTATCGCCTCCAAAGAAGCCGACGGCAATGCCATAGGCGGACTGGCGGTGGGCGAACCCGTAGAGAAGATGTACGAAATGATAGAGCTGGTTAACGAGATACTACCCAAAACCAAACCCCGCTACCTCATGGGAGTGGGAACGCCCGCCAATATATTGGAAGGCATAGAGCGGGGGGTGGATATGTTCGACTGCGTGATGCCTACCCGCAATGGACGCAACGGTATGCTGTTTACTAAAAACGGCATCATGAATATGCGCAACAAAAAGTGGGAGACGGACTTCTCGCCCATCGAAGAGGACGGAGCATCGCGCGTAGATACCCTATACAGCAAGGCATATCTGCGGCACCTGTTTCATGCACAAGAGTTGTTGGCGATGCAGATAGCCTCGATACACAATCTTGCCTTTTATCTGTGGTTGGTGGGCGAAGCCCGCAAGCATATCATAGAAGGCGACTTCTCCACATGGAAGCCCATGATGATAAAACGAATATCCGCACGCTTATGAAGATACCCGGGCACATAAGCACCTACTTTAAGAAGCTCACCGAGAACGGTAAATGGTTGAAACGGCTCGACTGGTACATCATTACGAAGTTCTTGGGTACTTACTTTTTTGCCATTGTGCTGATTTTGTCGATAGCTGTGGTGTTCGACTACAACGAACGCATGGACCGCTTCATGCAGCACAACGCACCGTGGAGCGGTATCATCTTCGACTATTACCTCAACTTTATCCCTTACTTTGCCAACCTGTTTAGTCCGCTGTTTGTCTTTATAGCGGTCATCTTCTTTACCTCCAAACTGGCAGAGAACTCCGAAATCATCGCCATGTTTTCGGCAGGCATGAGTTTTAAGCGCATGCTTCGCCCCTACATGGTCTCGGCAGCCGTCATTGCCATTGTAACCTTTGCGTTGGGGGCATACATCATCCCCGAAGGAAGTGCCATCCGCATCGATTTCGAGGACAAGTACTACAAGCCGCGCAAAACCAGCACGGCGCGCAACATACAGTTGGAGGTGGACAGCGGTGTCATTGCCTACATCGAACGTTTCGAAAATTACAGCAAGACGGGTTATCGCTTCTCGCTCGATAAGTTCAAGGACAAACAATTGGTGTCGCACCTCACGGCACGTACCGTTACATACGATACCACCAAGGTGCACCGCTGGACCATTAGGGATTATATGATACGCCAAATGGACGGTATGAAAGAGAGTATCGAAAAAGGGGAACGCATGGACACCACTTTAATGATGGAACCTGCCGATTTTGTGATTTCCAAGAATCAGGAAGAGACCATGACCAGTCCGCAACTCAGCGAGTACATAGACCGGCAGCGGCAGCGCGGCTTTGCCAATATAAAGGTGTTCGAGATAGAGTACCACAAGCGCATAGCCATGTCGTTTGCCTCGTTTATCCTGACGCTGATAGGAGTGTCGCTCTCGTGCAAAAAGAACAAGGGCGGCATGGGTTTACATCTGGGTATAGGGCTTGCCTTGAGTTTCTCGTACATCTTATTCCAAACGGTCGCCTCTTCGTTTGCCGTCAACGGAGGTGTGCCTCCTATCATTGCCGTGTGGATACCCAACCTTCTCTATGCCGGCATAGCCTTCTTCCTCTATCGCAGAGCACCCAAATAAGTTCTTGGGTGCTCGGTCGTATCGGGTTTTACCACACGATTTCTTTTTTTCCGTGTGCCTTCAGGTAAGTATTGGTAGTGCTGAAGTGCTTGTTGCCGTAGAATCCGTTGTAGGCGGATAGAGGCGACGGATGTGCCGAAGTCAGCACCAGATGCTTGCTACGGTCGATGAATGCGCCCTTTCGTTGCGCATAAGCCCCCCATAAAATAAACACCAACCGTTCGCGTTGTTCGGCAAGTATGCGAATCACGGCATCGGTAAACTCTTCCCAGCCGTGCTTTTGGTGCGAACCGGCTTGTCCGGCGCGCACGGTAAGTGTGGCGTTGAGCAGCAGCACACCCTGCTCCGCCCAGCGAGTCAGATTGCCGCTTGGCGGAGCATCGTTGCCTATATCTGCTTTGATTTCCTTGAAAATATTAACAAGCGAAGGAGGAAAAGCCACCCCGTCGTTTACCGAAAAGCACAGTCCGTGTGCTTGTCCGGCACCGTGATAAGGGTCTTGTCCGATGATTACCACCTTTACCGCATCGTACGGACAGAGGTTGAAGGAGTTAAAGATAAGCTTCCCCGGGGGATAAACGGTTTGCGTGCGATACTCTTGGTGCACAAAGTTGACCAACTGTTCGAAATACGCTTTGTCAAACTCGGGTTGCAGGCGTTCGCGCCAACTTTCTTCTATCAGTACGTTCATGTTACAATATTCTATATCAAATGGATGTTATTCTTTTTGCATTGTCGGCGCATGTCGTCAGGCCAGATGCTGGCTTGTATTTCGCCGATGTGTGCTTTGCGCAGGTAATACATGCAAAGGCGCGACTGTCCGATGCCTCCTCCGATAGAGAGCGGCAAGGTATCGGTCATCAGGCGTCGGTGGAAATAGAGCGCGAGGCGTTCTTCCTGTCCCTCCAATTTCAGTTGACGTACGAGTGCTTCCTTGTCCACACGAATACCCATCGATGAGATCTCGAAGCTGCGTTTCAGCACATCGTTCCATAGCACAAGGTCGCCGTTCAAACCGGGCATTCCGTTCAGTCCG
>JAISHU010000028.1 GCA_031262385.1 Mediterranea sp. (in: CFB group bacteria) | reverse complement strand
ATTTGCCCGGCAATCATCCGCTCAACAAAGGTATGCTGGGTATGCACGGAAATCTGGCTCCCAATGTGTTGACAAACGAGTGCGACCTGCTCATCGCCGTGGGCATGCGCTTTGACGACCGCGTGACAGGTAAGGTGGACAGCTACGCCCGCCAAGCCAAAATTATCCACTTCGACATCGACCCCACCGAAATCAATAAGAACGTACAGGTAGATTTGCCGGTGCTTGGTAACTGCAAAGAGACGCTGCCTGCCGTCACAGCCCTGCTCAAACCTGCCACTCATCCCGAATGGTTGGCTGCTTTTACTCCGTACGAACAGACTGAAAACGAAAAGGTAATCACCCCCGAACTGTATCCTTCTACCGACGACCTCACCATGGGCGAAGTGATACGTGCCGTAAGCGAAGCTACCGACAACGACGCCATTCTTGTGACCGATGTGGGACAGAATCAGATGATGTCTGCACGTTATTTCGGCTTTCAACGCGAACGCAGCATCGTAACATCGGGTGGCTTGGGTACCATGGGATTTGGGTTGCCTGCCGCCATCGGCGCTACTTTCGGACGCCCCGACCGCACCGTATGTCTGTTTACCGGCGACGGAGGACTTCAGATGAATCTTCAGGAACTGGGAACCATTATGGAACAAAAGGCTCCGGTAAAAATCATCTTGCTCAACAACAACTATCTGGGCAACGTGCGACAGTGGCAAGCCATGTTCTTCGATCATCGTTACTCGTTTACTCCCATGATGAACCCCGATTACATGCAAATAGCCGCTGCATACGGCATCCCCTCACAACGAGTACTCAAACGCGAAGAGTTGAACACCGCCATTCGCCGAATGCTCGACACACCGGGTGCCTTTCTACTCGAAGCATGCGTAGAACAAGAGGGCAACGTAATGCCTATGGTTACACCCGGCAGCGCAGTAAACAACATGCTACTGAAAGCAGAAAAATAGCGAAAACTTCAATCGTATGGAAAAGACATTATATACCATTATCGTACATTCGGAAAACATTGCCGGATTGCTCAATCAGGTGACGGCGGTGTTTACCCGCAGGCAAATCAACATTGAAAGTCTCAACGTGTCGGCATCGTCTATCAAAGGTGTACACAAATATACCATTACCGCATGGACCGACAAAGACACCATAGAGAAGGTTACCAAACAGATAACCAAGAAGATTGATGTGCTGCAAGCACACTACTTCACCGACAAAGAGATTTATCAGCACGAAATTGCGCTCTACAAGCTCATCACATCGGTGCTCGAAAGTAATCCGGAAGTGTCGCGCATCATCCGCCGTCACAACGCCCGCATCGTAGAAGTAAACCATGTGTTTGCCATTGTCGAAAAGAACGGCATGAGCGAAGACATCACCAACCTCTATACCGAACTGAAAGCACAAGAATGTGTGTTGCAGTTTGTACGTTCGGGACGTGTAGCTATCACCACCAGCAGCTTTGAACGAGTGAACGAGTTCTTGCAAGACAGAGAAGAGAGGTACAAAAAAATGAAGAAAGAATAAATAGAATGAAAGAAACGAATAAGATTGGAAAGTATCAGTTTGTGGTAGAGCCTTTTCATGCAGACTTTACCGGCCGCCTTACCATAGGTGTGCTGGGCAACCACTTACTGAACTGCGCCGGCTTCCACGCCAACGAGCGCGGCTTCGGCATGGGTACCCTCAACGAAGCCAATTACACGTGGGTACTTTCGCGTCTGGCTATTGAGTTGAACGATATGCCCCGCCAATACGAGGACTTCACCATTTGGACATGGGTGGAGAATGTATATCGCCTCTTTACCGACCGTAACTTCGCCTTACTCAACAAGGCGGGCGAAAAGATAGGTTATGCCCGCTCCGTGTGGGCTATGATTAATATGGAAACCCGCAAACCCGCCGACCTGATGACCATGCACAACGGAAGCATCACGGAGTATGTATGCGATGAACCGTGTCCTATCGACAAACCCTCGCGCATCAAGGTGACAAGCACAGACCCCGTTTCTACCATGCAAGCCAAGTACAGCGACATCGACATCAACCAGCATGTCAACAGCGTGCGTTACATCGAACATATCCTCGACTTGTTTCCACTCGAAATGTACGAAACCCGACACATCCGCCGCTTCGAGATAGCCTACATCAACGAAAGTCGCTACGGCGATAAACTGACTCTTTACAAAGACGATTTGGCAGACGGAGAATACGACGTAGAAATGCGAAAAGAGGACGGCGAAGTGGTGTGCAGGTCGAAGATTGTCTCTTATTAAACTTATAAACTCAATACTTAAGAACTTAAAAACTTAAACAAATGGCTCAGATGAATTTTGGAGGTGTTACCGAAAACGTGGTAACCCGCGAAGAATTTCCGTTGGCTAAAGCCCGCGAAGTGTTAAAAGACGAAGTTATCGCTGTAATTGGTTACGGTGTGCAAGGACCGGGACAGTCGCTCAACCTGCGCGACAACGGTTTCAATGTAATTGTGGGACAACGTTCGGGCAAGACCTACGACAAGGCGGTAGCGGACGGATGGGTACCGGGCGAAACGCTCTTCGACATCGAAGAGGCTTGCCGCCGCGCCACGATTATTCAAGTATTGCTGTCGGATGCTGCACAAATTGAGTGCTGGCCGATGATAAAGAAGCACCTCACTCCCGGTAAGGCGCTCTATTTCTCGCATGGCTTTGCCATTACCTACAAAGAGCGTACAGGCATTGTTCCGCCTGCCGATGTCGATGTGATTCTCATTGCGCCCAAAGGTTCGGGTACGTCGCTACGCACCATGTTTCTGGAAGGTCGCGGCTTAAACTCTTCGTATGCCATTTTCCAAGATGCTACAGGCAAAGCATGGGACAGAGTTGTTGCCTTGGGCATCGGTGTAGGTTCGGGCTATCTGTTTGAGACCACTTTCAAAAAAGAGGTTTATTCAGACCTTACCGGCGAACGCGGTTCGCTGATGGGTGCCATTCAAGGACTGCTCTTGGCACAATACGAAGTGTTACGCGAACACGGACACTCTCCTTCCGAAGCGTTCAACGAAACTGTAGAAGAACTGACGCAATCGCTCGGTCCGCTCTTCGCCCAAAAAGGTATGGACTGGATGTATGCCAACTGCTCCACCACTGCGCAACGCGGTGCACTCGACTGGA
>JAISHU010000018.1 GCA_031262385.1 Mediterranea sp. (in: CFB group bacteria) | reverse complement strand
TTCGCGCTGAACGTGCTTTGTGTTTATTGACATTATTTCCTTATATCTTTCTGTGAGTGTGAAGATTAAGCCACCTATTTGACATAGTTTAACGCGCTACACTGCCAACGAAAGCTACGAGCCGTACTTTTGTCCGAAATAAGCCCGTTTTTCGAGGGTTCGTTTGACGTTTTGACACTTTGTCAATGGATGCGTCAGAAACTTCTCCGGATGCTTACTCCGTACAATACCAGCTCGGGGAGGTCTTTGTATTCGCCCCATATACCGACGGCAACTTTCTTAGTGAGAGCGTATTCGTACATCACCGACACGGTGTAATCGAAGGCAAAAACCATCTGATGGCTCATCTGTGCCATCGTATGGGAATCGTTGGGCGAAGGGTTAAAGAGGTGGTTTATCCGATGGTAATAACTTGTGCCCACACCTGCTCCGATTTTTATGCCGTGGCGTGAAGCGGGGACGAAAACCTTTACTGCATCCGCATGAACGTTTAGCATCAGCGAGGCATTGAGCTTGCCGTCCACATGTTCTACGGTATGCATCACTAATGTGGGGGCATCGTTGTTACCTACTAAGATGCTCATGTCGTCCGATTTCAAGGGTAGTGAGTTGTCGATGCCTAACGACAGACCGGCATCCAGCCAATGCAGCATATCTATGCCGTATGCTACTTTTAAACTAAAGGAACTTGAGAAATCGCTGCCGGCGTTCAGTCTGACGTACTCGCGTTGTGCGTTGACCGAAGTGGTTGTACATAAGGCGGCAAAGGTTACAATCATTACTTTTTTCAGGAGTGAAAAATAGTTTGGAGAGAGGGGTGTTGTGCTTAAAGTTTTCATGATGGTGCTAATTTAGAATTAATGATAATGCAAAGTTAATAATTTGATGATAGTGGAGTAATAGCTTACTGTTTTTTTTAAATTATTTAGAAACTCTATAAATTATCTGCTCCGTCAATCCTGTCGATAAGTAGGGGTAAACGCCCTGTTTATCGGCAGTGTGTGTAATTATTTACCCCTCTTTTATAAGGTTATCAGAGGGGATATTTGAAAATATTATAAAAAAAACACTATGAATGATTAAGTGAATAAAAAAATAAGCATTACTTTTGCCGCGTTGATGATAAAACACAACTATGCAGCGAGATGTAACGTTTAGAAACACATATATTGACTCACATTTTTAATGCCATCCTACTTATGAAACCTCGATTTAAGTTAACTTTGTTCTTCCTGCTACTGTGGTGTGCAGGAACTACGTTTGCTCAAAATCTTTCCACACTAAAAGGTGTAGTGCTGGACGAAGCAGACGGACAGCCTCTAATTGGAGCCAGTGTGCTGGTTAAAGAAACCGACAATGGCGTTTCAACTAATTTGGACGGACAGTTTCAACTCTCCGTAAGTAAACTACCTGTAAATTTAATCGTCTCTTACGTGGGCTACATCGTTCAGGAGATTCGTGTCACCTCCGCCAATCGCGAGTTGCGTGTGGTGATGCGCCAAGATGCGGCAATGCTTGATGACGTTATTGTCACGGGTTACAGTACAGTGAAGAAGTCGGCTTACGCCGGCTCGGCGGCTACGGTGAGAGCCGATAAACTGGAAAGCATTCCCTCTTCCTCTTTCATGGATTTGATGCAAGGTAATGCCACCGGTGTGCAGTTTAGCACTCCATCGGGTCAACCGGGTGCAGCTTCAAGCTTGCGTGTTCGTGGTATGGGGTCGTTTAACGCCAGCAACTCACCACTCTACGTTATCGACGGTGTGCCTGTGCGTTCGGGTGACGTCGACCAGTTGGGTACCGATGCCGGATTCAGTTTGATGTCTACCCTGAACAGCGACGATATTGAGAGCATCAACATTATCAAAGATGCTGCCGCCGCTTCGCTCTACGGTTCGCGTGCCGCCAATGGTGTGGTGATTATCACAACCAAGAAAGGTAAAACGGGTAAGGCGGAAATCAATGTAAAAGCCGATTGGGGTAATTCTGATTTCGCTATGGATTTCCGTCCTGTGATGAGCGGAGCCGAACGCCGCAACTACATCTACGACGCACTGTATCGCGGACAGATTCGTGACGGTAAGAGCGAGAGCGAGGCTAAGGCTTATGCCGACGACGAATTGGATACCTACGCTCCCATACCTTGGTGTGGCTACGTAGATTGGAATGATGTGCTTTTCAAAAAAGGAAGTCATCAAACCTACGAAGCCAGTGTGTCGGGCGGAAACGAACGTTTTAGGTACTACACTTCGCTGGCTTATCTGAAACAAGAAGGTATTACCATTCAGTCGGGACTCGAACGGGTCAGCGGTCGTGTGAACGCCGAATACAAGGCAACCGACCACCTTACCGTAGGAGCAAACTTGCTTTTCAGCAACGCCAACCAAGATGTTTACTCCGAGGGTACCAGCTACACGTCGCCTTTCTATTCGTCGCGCAACTGCGTAGTACCTTCCGACCCTGTTTACTTGGAAGACGGTTCGTGGAACCGCAGTTTTATCCGCAACAGCGACCGTAACCCTGCCTTGTCGCAAGCTTACGACTGGAAACGACAGTACATCAATCGTGCATTCAACACGGTTTTTGCCGAATACGAGTTTATTAAAAACCTGAAGCTGCGCAGCACACTTAGCTACGACTACAATGTAGTGAAAGCCAAAGACTGGTCGGATCCGCGCACCTCTAACGGTGACGATACCAACGGCAACATGGATGCCATCATGAGCGAGTATAAGAAGTTCGTCTGGAAAAACCAGTTGAGCTACCAAATTACTCTCAATGAGAAGCACAACCTTGACGCCCTTGTCGGCTACGAGATTGATGATGCGAGCAGTGACTATGTTTCCGGCGAAGCCAGCAATTTTGCCTTGGCATCCAAGAACAGTCTGAGCAACGGAATGACTACCGAGAGCGTGTCGGGCGCACCCGGCGCACAACGCATCGTATCCTATTTGGGTACCGCCAATTACAACTATCGCGAACGCTACTACTTGGGCGCCAGCTATCGTATGGACGGCAGCTCGCGTCTCTATCGCGACAGTCGTTGGGGTAGTTTCTGGTCGGCGTCGGCTGCATGGCGTGTCATCGAAGAGTCGTTTATGGCGCCGCTCAGTAGCTGGTTTACCGACCTGAAGATTCGCGCTTCCTATGGTGTGAACGGTACCCTGCCCTCCGACTCGTTCGGCTTTATGGGCTTGAGTAGCCTCACCAGCGGTTATATGGGCGCACCTGCCACCAGTCCGTCGCAAATAGCTAACTACGATTTGGAGTGGGAGACGAACTACAACTTCAACATCGGTTTGGACTTCGCTTTCTTCAGCCGTCTGCGCGGTACCATTGAATACTACACCCGCAATACCAAGAACTTGTTAATGGATATGCCTATCTCCATGACTACCGGCTTCAGTAACTATCTGAAGAACGTGGGTGAAGTGCGCAACAGTGGTGTGGAATTTGAACTGACCTCTACCAACTTCAACACACCGGACTTTTCGTGGGAGACCACTTTCAATATCTCCGCCAATGCCAACAAGGTGGTGAAGCTGAGCAACAACCAAGACCAGATTGTGAGCGGTAGCAAGATACACATGATAGGTAAGCCTTACTATACCTATTATATGATAGAGTTCGCCGGCATCAATCCCGAAACCGGTTCGCCGCAGTTTTATACCAATACGCAGGATGCCGACGGTAACTATGTAAAAGAGATTACCGAGAAGACCTCCGAAGCTAAGGCTATCCCTATCGACAAGCATGCCGAACCGGTGTCTATCGGCGGATTGAATAACTCACTGCGTTATAAGTGGTTCGACCTGTCGTTCCTGTTTACCTATCAGTTCGGTGGTTACAGTTACGACAACTGGGCGCAGAAGACCGAGCACGGCGGATACGACCTTGAAGCGAATATCCCCACTTATTATGCCGATAGCTGGAAGAAACCGGGCGACATCACCCAATATGAAGTCTTCATCGAAGCACCTGCCGTACGTATGAACGGTACCACCACTACGCGACGCCTGCATAGTTCCGATTATATTCGGTTGAAGTCCATTACTTTCGGCGTTACCCTGCCTAAGTCGTGGCTTGCCAAAGCCGGAATCAGTAAGGCACGCATATATGCTTCGGCAAACAATCTTTGGACGTGGGCTGCCTACGATTACTACGATCCCACTTCGGCGACCAACGACGGTATAGCCTCTTGGCAGACACCGCCTTTGAAGACCATCGCTGCGGGAATCAACGTCACTTTCTAACCTCTAACATATAGAAAATGTCATGAAACAATTTAAATATACTCTTTTACTCTGCGCGGCAGCTGCTTTGACAACGTCGTGTGGAAACGGTTGGCTGGATCTGCAACCCAGTACCTCGGCAAACTCCAGCGAAGCCTTGAATTATGTGAGTGAGGCAGAGTACGCACTCAACGGTGTATATAGCGCCATGCAAAATGCCTATCTCTACTCGGGTCGTATTGTCTATTATGCCGACGTAACGGGCGACGATATGCAAGCGGTCAGTTCCACCAAACGTACGGGTTCTTATTACCTTTTCAGTTACACATCCAACAGCGCGCCCAGTTCGCATTGGTCGTATCTCTATTCGATGATTCAGAGCTGCAACACCATTCTGGATGTTATCGACGACTTGCCGCTCGAAGGAGCTTCCGAGTCAGACCGTGCCGACTATAAAGGGCAAGCACTGACGCTGCGCGCATTGGCACTGTTCGACCTTACCCGCATCTACGGTTATCCCTATACCAAAGACAACGGTGCTTCGTTGGGTGTCCCCATTGTGAAGACACAACTCACGGTGGATGATAAACCCAGCCGCAACACCGTTGCCGAATGTTACACCGCCATCATCGACGACCTGACGAAAGCCGTAGATCTGCTTGACGACGGTTACAACAAAGGCAAGGTGAACAAATGGGCTGCCGAGGCACTGCTTTGCCGTGTCTATCTTTACAAGGGTGATAATCAGAATGCGCTTTCCATAGGACAAAGTGTTATAACGGGTGCCGAAAAAGCCGGTTATGAGTTGTGGAGTAATGCCGACTATCCCACGGCTTGGGGGAATGATGCCGGTAGTGGCAACCGCGGAGAGGTGTTGTTCGAGATTGTGAACACCACGACCGATAGTCCGGGTAACGAGTCGCTGGGTTATCTCAACTCGTACAGCGGATACGACGACTATTGCATCACCACTTCTTTCTACGCACTACTCAATGAAGACCTCGATGACGTGCGCCTGAAACTGCTCAAGTTCGACGGTAAGAAATATGCCTATGTCTTCAAGTATCAACCGCAAGAAGGTGAGGTGATTCAAGATGCCAACATTCCGTTGCTGCGTCTTTCCGAAACTTACCTGAATGTCGCCGAAGCCGCCTTTAAATTGGGCGACGTCGCCGGTGCCGCCCAGTATCTCAATCCCATCGTGGAACGTGCCAACCCTGCCAATCACGTGGCTGACGAAGAGATTACACTGGAACGCATCCTTACCGAACGTCGCAAGGAACTGGTTGCTGAGGGGCATCGTCTGTACGATGCTATGCGCAACGGGCTGAAGTGTCATCGCTACGATGTGCCCAACAGTGCCATAGGTAGTACTAAAAAGTTGACCGGTACCTATCCCGACGAGTACGACTGGACGTACTTCAAGATTGTATTGCCCATCCCCAAAGCTGAAATGGATACCAACTCCAACATGCAGCAAAATCCCGAGTATTGATAAACAACATACTCTCTAAATAAGGAAGTCCCCGAATGGTATAGCTACCACTTCGGGGACTTCGCGTAAGATAGAAATGTATATCTCGCGTTATTTACGGTAGTTGTCTAACTCGTCGGCGTTGAATTTGCGGATGAAGTTGAAATGCTTTTCTACTTCGGCTTCAGCATAATTCAGATATACCACTGCGGACTTCTCGAAAAGTTCGGGCGCTGTGGTGGCATCTTGCAACAATAGGTGCGACATTACGCAGACAGCCGCCATTTCGTAGAGGCGACGCGCCACGAAGTCGTGCAACTCTTGGTTTTGTGTCTCTTTGGTGGCATTGGTGCAAGCTTCGAATTTACGGGTCATCTCCGTGAGACGCTCTTTGAGCGGTTGCATGTTTTCGCTGCACGGCAATGCTTCGTATTCGGCGAGTAGTGCGGAGTAGGCTCCGTTGGTGACGTAGCGGATGGCTGCTACTACTTGCAGTTGGGTGGTACCTTCGTAGATGCTGGTGATGCGGGCATCGCGATAGATGCGTTGGCACGCATATTCGAGCATAAAGCCCGAGCCGCCGTGTATCTGGATGCTGTCGTACGCATTTTGATTGGCATATTCGGAGTTCATGCCTTTAGCCAACGGTGTCAGTGCATCGGCAAGCTTGGCATACTTCTTTTGTTCCTGACGTTCTTCGGGAGTGAGTTTGCGTTCGCGGGCAATGTCTTCCAATGCTTTGTAGATATCTACGTAGCGGGCGGTTTGGTAGAGCAGTGCACGTCCGGCATCCAACTTAGCCTTCATAATGGCGAGCATATCGTAAACGGCGGGGAACTCAATAATGGTTTTTCCAAACTGCTTGCGGTCTTTGGCATAAGCCAGTCCTTCGTTGTAGGCTGCCTGACTGAGACCGACCGATTGAGCGGCAATGCCCAGACGGGCACCGTTCATCAGTGCCATGACATATTTAATCAAACCCAGTTTACGTTCTCCGCAAAGTTCGGCTTTTGCATTTTTGTACACCAGCTCACAAGTGGGAGAACCGTGTATGCCCAGCTTATTTTCGATGCGGCGTACGTCCACTCCGCCATTCAATTTGTCGTAGACAAACATCGACAGACCGCGTCCGTCGCGTGTGCCCTCTTCCGAGCGTGCCAATACCAAGTGCAGGTCGGCGTCGCCATTGGTGATAAAGCGTTTCACGCCGTTCAGTCGCCAGCAGTTTTCCTGTTCGTCGTAGGTGGCTTTCAGCATCACACTTTGAAGGTCGCTTCCGGCATCGGGTTCGGTTAAGTCCATCGACATGGTGGCACCCGCGCATACGCGGGGGATGAAACGGCTGTGCTGGTCTTCGGTACCAAATTCGTAGAGTGTCTCGATGCAGTCTTGCAGCGACCATATATTACCGAAACCGGCATCGGCGGAAGCGACTATCTCGGCACACATGGTGTAGGGGGTAATGGGGAAGTTGAGTCCGCCAAACCTGCGTGGCATCGTCATACCATTCAGTCCTGCACGTACCATGGCATCCAGATTTTGCCGGGTGCCGCTTGCATATTCCACGCGTCCGCCGGCACAATGCGGACCTTCTTCGTCCACACCTTCGGCGTTGGCAGCTATGATTTCGCCGGTGATTTCGCCGGTGATTTCGAGTACTTTGTTGTACGAGTCCATGGCATCGGCATAGTCTTGCGGTGCATAGTCGTACTTATCTTTGTCTTGGTATCCGCGTTCTTTAAGTTCGCAGATACGTTCCATCATGGGGTTCTCTAATTGGAACTTCAGTTCGGGAACTTCGGTATAAAAGTTGCTCATGGTTTACTTGCTGTTCTGTTTGTAATACTTAATCATTTTCGGAATCACCTCTTCCACCGTGCCGTTAATTACGTAGTCGGCAATGGTGTTGATAGGTGCATTCTCATCGTTGTTGATCGATATAATGATGCCGCTCTCTTGCATGCCTGCGATATGTTGAATCTGTCCGCTGATGCCACATGCAATGTAGAGTTTGGGTCGAACGGTAACGCCTGTTTGACCAATCTGGCGGTCGTGGTCGCAGAAGCCGGCATCGACGGCAGCACGGCTGCCACCCACTTCGGCGTGCAGCTCTTTAGCCAGTTCGAACAGCATGTCGAATCCTTCGCGGCTTCCCATGCCGTAGCCACCTGCCACAATGATAGGTGCGCCTTTCAGGTTGTGTTTGGCTTTCTCCACATGACGCTCTATCACCTTTATTATATAATCGGAGTCGGAGATGTATTCGGCAGGGTTGTGTCGAATCACCTCTCCTTTGTAGTTGGGGTCGAGGATTTCTTTCTTCATCACCCCTTCGCGAACGGTAGCCATTTGCGGCCGATGGTCGGGGTTGATAATGGTGGCAACGATGTTACCGCCGAAAGCCGGACGAATCTGGTAAAGCAGGTTCTTATAAACCTTTTCGGCTTTCTTATCTTCGTGTTCGCCGATTTCGAGAGCCGTACAGTCGGCAGTCAGTCCACTGGTGAGCGCCGAAGATACGCGCGGTCCTAAGTCGCGACCTATAACGGTGGCACCCATTAGGCAGATTTGCGGCAACTCTTTCTTAAACAACTTGATAAGTACGGAAGAGTGGGGCAACGAAGTATAGGGAAACAATCCCGGTGCATCAAAAATGTGAATACGGTCTACGCCGTAGGGAAATATCTCTTTTTCAATGCCGTCTAAGTTGTGTCCTGCAACAACGGCTTCGAGTTGACAACCCAGTTGATTGGCGAGTTTGCGTCCTTTGGTAAGGAGTTCGAGGCTTACGTCGGCAATGTTGTTGCCTTCAAGCTCGCAATATACAAATACGTTATTCATTTGTTTTAGTTCTTTAGTTTTTTAGTTCTTAGTTTTCAAAAACTCAAACTAACCGATAGTGTGGTTTGCTAACAATTCTACAATCAGTCCTTCTACATCAGCGTCGCTGCCGGTGAGTGTGCGACTCTCTTTAGCTTGGAAAGAGATGCTTTCGATAGCTTTTACCTTTGTTGGCGAACCGCTCAAGCCGCATTGGGCAACGTCTCCGTTGACATCGGCAACGCTCCATTCGGTAATGTTCAAGTAAGGACGGCTTTGGTAGAGGTCGGCATAAGGCAGTTCCACACCCTCTTTGTCGAGGGCTGCTTTTTCTTGTGCACCGAGTGCCCGTTTGTACTTCTGTACCAATTTGGCATTGCGCGGACGGCAGGGGGCTGCACTTCCGTTCACTGTGATAACGAGGGGAAGTTTGCCTTCCACGGTTTCTACTCCTCCGTCGATGTGGCGTTTTGCCACGATACGTCCGGTTGACTCTTCCACATTCAAAATTTCTTCGGTGTAAGTAATTTGAGTCAGTCCCAGTTTCTCTGCCACTTGCGGTCCTACCTGTGCCGTATCTCCGTCGATAGCTTGGCGTCCGCCGATAATAATGTCGCAATTACCAATTTTCCGGATAGCTGTCGCCAGTGCATACGAGGTCGCCAGCGTATCAGCTCCGGCGAAAGCGCGGTCGGTAAGCAGATATCCATTGTCGGCACCTCTGTACAATCCTTCACGAATAATTTCGGCAGCACGTCCCGGTCCCATGGTAAGTATGGTGACTGTTGTTCCGGGGTGTGCGTCCTTTAGCCGAAGGGCTTGTTCCAAAGCGTTGAGATCTTCGGGGTTGAAGATAGCAGGGAGTGCCGAGCGGTTTACAGTGCCGTCGGCCTTCATGGCATCTTTCCCAACATTGCGTGTGTCGGGAACTTGTTTTGCCAGTACTACAATTTTTAGACTCATGTTATTATAATTAAGTATAAGTATATCGTATATTTGCGCGGCAAAGTTACTTAAACCCTCTGGTTAGGCAAGAAAAGCGAGTAAAAAAAAGGACAGTTCAATCCAAACATACAGCAACTTTTATCTATTAACTGTTCTGAAAAAAGAAAGTTTTACCCTAAATTGTTTTTTATTAATTGAAAACAATGTATTTTTGCCCCGATTTGTAATACGAAATATAGGTGCTTTATGGAACAAACTGGTCGGGTACTCGATCGGAGACATTTGCTTGAAACAATGATATATGCGGTCGGTTGGTTGGTAGTGCTGCTATCGCCGGTAGTAAGCAATATCTTCGATGTCTTATCCGATAACATCACTTATATTGACGAGATGCACTGGCGGGACATCTTTGTCTTCTGGCTGAATGCATTGCCTTTCTTTTTACTTTTCGTTTTGAACAACTTTGTTTTTGCTCCGTTGTTATTCATGCAGCGAAAAGTAAGGCTTTATATTCTGGCAGTTATCCTGTCCGCCGCAGCGATATTTACGGTAGTGGGATTGGCTATGCCTGCTACGCGTGACGGACGAATGAGGACGGAACAACGGTTGCGCGAACACAATCTGGAGCAGCTTGATACGCAATATTTTGTATTCTCTTACTCGCCGTATAGCGAACGCAACGATCATTTAGTCCAATTCAGAGGACCGTTCTTAGGGCGTATGTTGATAGCCTTGTTGATGTGTAGCTTCAACATAGCTGTGAAGCAGTTCTTGAAATCTATGCGCGATCAAGAGGTGATGCAAGAATTAGAACGCAATAACTTGCAAAGCGAGTTGAAATATCTGAAGTATCAGATTAACCCGCACTTTTTTATGAATACACTCAATAACATCCATGCACTGGTAGATATTGACGCAGAAAAAGCGAAACAAGTTCTAATGGAGTTGTCGAAGATGATGCGATATGTGCTTTACGAAGCTAATAAACGAACCATTCTGCTGTCGAAAGAGATCCAATTTTTGAATCATTACATCACGCTCATGCGCATCCGCTATACGGATGATGTGAAGATAACGGTTGATTTCCAAGCAGACACGGAAGATATATACGTTCCTCCCCTGTTGTTTATCTCCTTGGTGGAGAACGCATTTAAACATGGCATCAGTTACCAGCGACCTTCGTTTGTAACCTGTACCATGCGAATAGAAGATGATAGTGTGGTGTTCTCTTGTTTGAATAGCAAACAACCGCCACCTCACCGAAGTGACCTTTCAGACCAACAGCGTCACGGTATTGGTTTGGACAACATACGTAAACGAATGCACTTGCTCTATGGCGAGCGCTATGAGTTAATAATTCAAGATACCATTGAAACATATAAAGTAAAGTTATCTGTACCGGTTAGCTAACAAATAAAAAGACGAACTTATGATGAATTGTATTACTATCGATGATGAGCCTTTAGCTCTAACACAACTCGCGGGATATATTTCCCGTGTGCCTTACCTAAA
Source organism: Mediterranea sp. (in: CFB group bacteria) (assembly GCA_031262385.1). Taxonomy (GTDB): domain Bacteria; phylum Bacteroidota; class Bacteroidia; order Bacteroidales; family Bacteroidaceae; genus Bacteroides. Next base: position 12,120 of record JAISHU010000018.1, on the reverse strand, counting down.
TTTAGTCGCCTCCTGTCCTGATGCTTATAGTGCCATGGAGGTGCTCTCTAAGGAGAGTGTTGACCTCTTGTTTGTAGATATTAACATGCCCGATTTGAACGGATTGGATTTGGTGCGTTCTCTGTCGGAGAAACCTTTGGTTATCTTCACTACCGCTTATGCCGAATACGCGGTGGAAGGCTTTAAAGTTGATGCCATAGACTATCTGCTAAAGCCCATTGACTTCCAAACATTCTTAAAAGCTACGGATAAAGCCTACAAATGGTGGATGTTTAAACAACGTATGAATCCTTCGGATTTCTCTTACAACGACGGAACGTTGTTTATCAAGAACGACTATCGCACCACGCGCATCAGTTTGGACGACATTAAATACATTGAAGGAATGAGTGAGTACGTGCGCATTTATGTGGAAAACGAAGAAAAAGCATTAATGCCCCTGCTTAGCATGAAGCGACTGGAAGACGCTCTGCCTCCTTCGCAGTTTATGCGTGTACACCGTTCTTACATTGTGAATCTGAAGAAAATCACCGAAATCTCGCGTTTGCGCATCATCTTTGGCGATACCTATATTCCGATAGGCGAGAACTACAAAGATAAATTTATGGAATACATAAATAAGCGTATGATGCGATAGGTCTTTACTTGTGTATAATTTTATTATTTTAGGAATGGGGCGTTTCTCTCCTACGGAGAGGGGCGCCCCATTTGCTGTGTGTGTCTTAATAACGTGCCGGATGAACGCTATTAACGTGCCGGGATAATTGCATAACGTGCCGGTTTTTAGAGCTTAACTTGCCGAGATATGCAGGCTAATCCGGCAAGTTATTTTCCGTATCTGCCGTCCGGGCGGATTTTCTCCCCTTTTACATTATATACCTCTTTATATAAGGTTTGTCTGACTTCGTCGAAATCGTGTTCGCACGCCAGATTGCCATGCGACATCAGCCACATGGGCAGATAACCGTCGCCTTCTCGATAGGGCGGTTGCAGATAGGGGTGTTCCCAAAGCGTGAAACCGTTGCGGTGATAGAACCGGATGCGGCGTTCGGCAAGAGGGGTGTCGGGTTGTTCCACTTCGAGCACAATGGGGGCTGCCAATTCGCGGCAAAGCAGTTGTAATACGTCGGCACCATATCCTTTGTTGCGCAGTTGGGGCGCAATCGCCAAATGTTCGATGTAGTAAAAACGGGCGAACGACCAGTAAGAGCAGATGCCAATGGGAGTATGGTCGTCCAGCAGCACGCAGTTATAAAAGTTATCGGTGTGGTCGGTGTTTTGGCGCAACTGTTCCGGTTCACGGTACTCTTCGGGTGGAAAAGAGGTGATGAGCAGTTGCTCCATAAAGGCATAGAGAGCTGCGTCCGAAGTTCGGACGGGGTATAATTTCAGCATGTGTATTTTTATTCTTGCTCCTCCTTGGTCTCAAAGACCTCTTCGGGAGTGGCTTCTACTACCACAATGTTGTTTTTCGGTTTCTTTCGGATAAACATAAACCAGTTCACCAGTTCGGAAACAGCATACAACAAGGTGGCTATTCCGATGATGATAAACAGCGTGTTGCGTGTGTCGACCGGATAAAACAACGTTATCAGTCCGGTAAGCAGTATCAGCGAGGGTGCAATGTAAAAGGTCGGCGACACCTGTGTCCAGCGTCGGGCAATTACCAGCGTGGTAATCTCCTGAATGCCTCCCAATATCAACACAAAGCTCAGCAAAAACATCAGCACGTTGGCAAAAAAGGCAGGCATAATCATCAGCCACAGTCCAAACAGTGCGCAACCTATCCCTACGATAGGGAAAAAAGGACGTTCTTCTTTGGTTGCAGCAAAGTAACCGATGATGCTGATGAGCGAGGGGATAAGGAAAACAGCTCCAACGGTTATTACCAGATAATCGCCTACTTGTGCAGGAAAGAGTACCAGTACCAAACCCAATATGAGCGCAGCTACCGTACGCAAAAAGGAGTAATGAATTGTTTTCATACGATGGATGGATTAAGAGTAAGTTTTATTTATGTCGGTTCGCACGTTTTTTGCGAATATCCGCTTTCATTTTTGCCGAGCCGGAACCGTGTGTTCCGGTAACAAACGATTTTTTCTTGGCTTTGGTCTTTACCTTCGCCTCTTGCGGAGTTTTATCGGTTTTGCCTTTAAAGACAATCCCCCCCATAATGGCTTCTTCTATACTCATAGTTATGCTTATTGTTAAAAGAGTGTCGGCAAAGATACGAGTTTTTAAAGAATATTTGTACATGTACACAAAACATCGTATCTTTCGGCGTTCTATAAACGATTAAAACTATGAAAACGTTCTGCTTCATTGGATTGTTTGGGCTGTTAATGGCAACGACGTGCCGGGCACAGCAAGTTATCTATGCGAATCTCAAAGAGTTGGCGCAGCAGAAGGGTGACACTCTTACCTTACTCAAGATAGAAAAGCGCACCAAGAACCAACTGATGTTAACAGGTGGCGGAGATTATCGCATCTCCATTGATGAGAATAACGGGATGTCTCGCTACCTTAAATCGCGTTGTTATGCCGTTCTGGCTGACAGTAATCTGTATATCAATTGTAAAAAAGTGCGTTACAAGCGCTTTAGCTTCGGAAGTTGGTACGCTCCCGCCATTTGGGTAAACGGGAAAATCTATTTCGCGGCACAGCCCGTGGGGTCGATTGCCGCAAGTACGTTAACGCCCGAAAAGGCTGCACGACTGGGAGGCGAAGTGGGCGAAGCACTTGCCTCTGCGGGATTGGTACATGCTCGTGTTTATTACGAGATTACGCCCGAAACCGGTGTGGTGGAGTTTGTGGGTAAAGAAAAGATGACCGAACTCTTAAAAGAACAGCCGCAGTTAGTCGAATCTTATCTCAGCGAGGGAAACGAAGGTGCGGAGGTTACGTCTAAATATCTTTTGCAACTTCGTCAGAAAGAGTAGCCGAATCCCAAGTTTAGGTAGATGGGGTACATGGCAAACTTAATGGTTTCAAAATCACTTTTGAAGATGTCGTTCACTCCCCACATCAAGTCGCCGTGTACCGTGAGCCGCTTCAAGGCTTTCCACTCTCCGCCCACTTGAATGCCGTAGGCAAAATAACGAAGTTCCTTGGTGAAGTCGTAGGTGGCAATGCTCTCGCCGGTAAAATCAACGCGTGAACCGGTGGCGTCGGGTGTGCGCAAGTGTCCTTCGTACACATTGCCGGAGAAGTCGCCTTCCAGCAGGTACGAAAAGTAGGGACCTGCCACCAACTTCCACCGACTACTCAGTCGGTAGTTTGCCAGTATCGGCAATGTGAGGTACGAATTACGCACTTTGGTACGCACTCCGCCGGTCCACAGTCCTTCCAGCATTTGGTCGCCGCTGATAATCTTCATGCCGTAGTTTTTCACTGTGGCTTTGGTAGTCATGTTTTTGCTTTCCAAGCGCAAGCCCATCGTCAAGCCCCACTTCTTGGCTTCGTCCAGCCATTTGGTGGCGTTGCCTTCTATGGCAATCACCAGTCCGGGGTTGTAGCTGTCGATGCTACGTATCTCGATAGGTAGTGGCAATGGGGCTGTTCCGCCGATGCTTACTCCCGCCTTCAGTGCATATTCCCACCCTTGCAAAGCCGCACGGAGAGTTCCCGGGGTACGTTCTTCTTGTGCCGATAGGTTGCCGGCGGTGATTAGTGCCAGCAGTAACAGAATGTATTTTTTCATAACAGGTGTCTTTACTTATATTCATCTACATAATCATCTTCTTCGCACTCCAGTCGTACTTCGTCCACATAAAGTGTGCTTTCCAAGGCTCCTTTGAACAAGGCTCCCTCTACACTCGACGAGAATACAATGCCCAATTTGTATTTGCCCATGCGCAGCTTGGCTTCGTCGATGGTTTTGCCGCTCTGCAACTTAAAGGGTAGCGTAAACTCTTTCCAATCGTCGGTTTCCACGGCATCGGATGCAGGAATTTGTGCAACCATCACCAGCTCGGCAGCGGTTAGTGCGTTGGTGCCGTCCAGCATAAAGTCGTTGCTTGCCGCCTCGTACATAATGGCATAGATGTCGAAGCGGTCTTTTTTGCCCGCTATCTCTTGTCCGTTATCCATATACTTGGTGCCTGCCTTGTACTTATAGTATCCGGTGAGGGCTTTGGGGTGTTTGTAGAATTGCACGCCGAACTGTGTCGATTTCAGTGCATCTTTTAGTGCATTCAGCAAATCGAAATTACCGATGAACAGGTTACCGGCGGCAATGGGCATCTTTACCGAAGCGCCCAGTGAACCGGTGCTTAGTGTGGTGAGCTTCACGCAGTTGCCTTCGTAGCCGTTGACTGATTGTGTGGTGGGGTACGAATCGGGTGCGCCCAAAAGGTTGGTAAGCTGGAAGCCGGGATTGCCGCTCGACCAGTTCAGCATTTCGCCGCTTTCTTTGTTGATTTCGCTCAGAATATGATAGGGTGTCTCTTTTGAAAGCGTTTCAAAAGAGTAGTAGGTGGGCAGACTTGCCTTAATGATGTTTACATCGTAGTTCACTTGGGTGTGCAAGTCTTCGGCGGTTACTTTGAACTGACGCGAATGGCTGCCGTCGCTGAAGTCATACCGGTTGTTGCCGTCGCCTTCTTCGGCATGAGTGGCTTCTATGGTGGCTCCTTCCGGCAGTACAAAATGGAGCTGGAGCCTTTCGAGAGCGGCAGATACATTGACATAGACATCCACCTTTTTCGATTCATAATTGATAATGGCAGTTTGAACGTTCTCGCCGGTGCAACCGTCGATAGCGGCCTCCGAGTTGAGGGCTTCTTTTCGGATACAAGCGCTTAATCCTACTAACAATAGCGACGAGCATACGAATACTTTAGTTTTCATTACTTGCAGTTTTTAAATGAAGAATAGTTGGTAAAACTGCCGGCAAAGTTAACTACTTTTTCCTTACGACCGCACAATGCAGGCTCTTAATACGTCAACCGCAATCCTGCTTGTAAGGTAAAATTTAAGTCGTTTTCGGTGCGAATGGTTTGCACACCCGAGTGGTCGTCGAAGTAATGCGAGATGCCCGGTTCTACGTAGATGCCTACCTTTCGCGATAAGTTGTATTGCGCTCCTACGGCTGCCGCAACCGAGAATTGTAGCGGATTTACGCTGATTTCTTCGCTGCCCAGTTTACCGTACACACATTTCTCGACGGTTCCGCCTGCCGACAGATATGCAGTAAACAATTTTCGGCTGATAATATTCCAGTTGGCTCGCACGGGGATACCGATGTAGTGCAGACGTTGGGTGGTGTTGTCGTTGCTACCCATCAGTACGACATCCGATACTAATTGTGTGTACGTCACGCCTGCCTCTACCGAAAAGCCTTTGGGTAACTCTTTTCGCACGTTGACGCCTACGCTGATAGGTTGGCGGTGCCGGATGCTCTGTATGCGGTTGCTCGATTTGAGGTAGGGGAGTCCGTTGTTGAAGGCGATATTATCGCCGTCTTGTATGCCTACCGGTGTTTCCGATACGCTGCTGAGGTCAAATTCCCCGTTGCTGAACAAGCCGTCGGATTGCATCACCATATAGCCTTGTTGATTGGACGATACTCCGCCCGAATTGCCTACCGACAAGCCCACCGACCACCGTCCTTTCTGCTGATTCACCGGTTGTGCGTCGCGCAGGGGCAGTTCGTCTTTCGAGGCGGGACGGTAAGGGCGTGGCTTAGGCTCCACTTTGGGGGTGGTTTGGGCTTCTTCGGTTGGGGTAGTCGTTTCCTCTGCCTGTACCGTCTCTTCGGGCAGCGGTGTCGCCGCTTTGTTCTCTTCGATGAAGGGCGATGTGTCGGCAGAGGTTAATACGGCAAGTTGGTTGTAACTGCCTTGTCCGGCTTGTCGACGCACCGGTGCTTGAGGCTGTGGCGTAGCCGTATGGGGCAACGACGGTATTGATTCGGCATCGGGAGCCGTTGCCAGCGTTGGTGTAGCCGAAGGGATCACGCTTAATTCGCGGTTACCGTGAGTCAGCCACAGCACGGTGCCCGACAGTAGTGCGAGCACAACGATAGCTGCCGCAGCCCTGAGGCGACGGGTGAATATATTCTTTTTGGGGAGGGTGGCTACCGGTGTTTCGCGAGCTGCCAATGCTTCTTCCAGCTTATCCCAGCCGCCGGCAGGCAACGGCTCGGAGTAATCCTTGAGCTGTTGCTTCACCTGTTTAACCCACTCTTCATTTTCTTGAAACATACCGTTCTTCTCTTTCTTTGTTACGCTTTTCCCACTCGTGTATCTTTTTAGCCAGCAAGGCTTTGGCGCGTGCCATTTGCGAGGTGGAAGAGTTTTCGTTAATGCCCAGTAGTTGGGCTATTTCTTTGTGAGACTTCTCCTCGAACACATGCAGGTTCAGCACCGTGCGATAACCGTCCGGCAGTTCGCCGATGAACTTCATCAGCATGTCGTTCGGGATGCGTTCGATGGTCGATTCGTGGGGAGCGGCGTAGGTATCGGACAGGGCTTCTATTTGGTCGGTAAAGTTTATCAGTTTATTCCGCCTCAAATATTGCAGTGCCGTGTTAATCATCACACGTTCTATCCATGCGCGTATCGAGCCTTCGCCTCTCCATTCAAACTTATCGAACGAGGTGAACAATTTCAAGAAGCCGTCGTGCAGCAAATCTTGCGCCGTTTCGTAGTCGCCTACGTATCTACGGCACAAGGCTAACATTTGGCCTCCGTATCGTTCATACAGCTCTTTGCGGGCGATGGCATCGCCATGCCTGCAACGTTCTGCAAGTTCTTGTTCTTCCATTCTGATGTCCACGTGTCTCAATGTGTAAATGCACAAATGTAGAAATACTGCGTTAACCACGCAAAAAGATTAAATATTTTTGCCGAAAGAGTGTTCTTATCTGCCCATTTCTATCTCTACGGCAGCGGGGTAGATGCGATTGGGGTCATAAAAGAGGGCACAACTGTTCACCATATTAATAAGGTTGCACTTCACCTTGCCCGCAAAAACTTGCTTGCCGTTTAGCGTTACGACAATCGGTTTGTCGAGGTTTACCAGTTCGCTGCACAGGTAAACGGTGATTTTGCCCCGATGTGCCGGTGTGTAGGTGCGGGCAAACTTCATTTCGATGCCCCACTTGGGGTCTTTCTCTGTGGTGTGGTAGGTTACTTCGTCCACTCGTAAGGCGATGTGGTTGCCATCGATGTTCATTTCGTAATAGGTGCGGGTGTGTGGGTCGATGTTCGAACGTTCGCGTACCGCCAGATTATAAAAGCCTTTGCGATAGCGACCGTCCATTTCGAAGTTCTCCCAACTGACATATGTAGGGTAGGGGTTGCGGGTAAACTGTTTCAGCCAAGGAGTGGTGGGAGTATAGTCGATGGCATGTCCTTTGTCGGGAATCAGTTCTATCCGATGGCGGTAGAGGGTGGGGTGGCTGTTTTGCAGACTGTCGAACGCCTGTTGCGTGTAACGGGTTAGCGTGTTGCGGTAGAAGTCGGTGTCTTTGTCGCCCGTACGCAAAGAAAAACCGATGTCGGCGCAATTCTCGGCGGGAGCGTTCTTTAGCGGTTCGCCGCCCGCCATGGGTCCGGCTGCCGCCCAGTAGTCGGCATAAAACGAGGCAAGACGTTGACTGCCGTATCCTCCTTCGGAGATGCCGAAGAGGTAGATGCGGTTGGGGTTGACGTTGCCCGAAAGCAGTGCTTGGCGCAGCAGGCGTTCCCAAGCAAACTGTTTGGATTGCTGCCACCAGCGATAGTAATTTCCTTCGTTGGGGATTTGGGGAATGAAATAGAGCGACGGTGCATCGTCGAACCGGCGGCAAATGTACAGACCGGTAGCCCATTCTTGTTCTTTGGGTCCCGACCCGTGAAGATAGAGAAACATCGGCACCGAGTCGCCTGTTGCCATCGTACCTTTGGTACCCCAATAATAAGGCATTACGGCATCGGGTTCAAGGTTGGCAGGCAAATGCCATTTGCCGGTAGCAGAGGGCGACAGTGTGTCCGTCGGGATGAGGCGTTCTTCGTCGAAGTGTGCGTTGGCTTCTTTCCAAGCTTCCCACACCAAGGATCGATAGGCTTCTATCTCTTTAGTCTTTAGTGGTTTGCTTTGGAGGTAAGCGGTTGTGTCTCCTTCCAAAGAGGCGCGGAAGAAAGGGACGAGGTTGTTTTTTACGCGAGGTTGGGCAAACAGAGTGCCGGTGCCACATAACAGGCACAGTAGAGCGAGGTTAATTTTTACGGTCTTCATAAGTTTAACAGATTGTTACGATTTCTCGCCGTAAGCAAGGTCGCCGGCATCACCCAGTCCGGGCACAATGTAAGAGTGGCTGTCTATTTCGGGGTCGATAGCTGCACACCACACCGTGGTCTTCTCTTCGGGGAAGGTGCGTGCCACCTGTTCTACCGCTTGGCGGCTGGCAATAATCGAGGCGACATGGATTTCTGCCGGTTCGCCTTTGGTAAGCATGGCGCGATACGACAGTTCCATACTTCCGCCGGTAGCCAGCATGGGGTCGGTAATGAGCAACGTTTTACCCTCGATGGAGGGCGAAGCAATGTACTCGATGTGGATGTCGAACTTCAACGTATCTTTGTATTTTCGGTACGCCGAAACAAAAGCATTCTCGGCTTGGTCGAAGTAGTTGAGAAATCCTTGGTGAAACGGAAGTCCTGCGCGAAGGATTGTGCTAAGCACCAATGCGTTGTCGGGTGTTTGTACCGAGGCAATGCCCAATGGCGTTTGCACATCTTTGGGCGAATAAACAAAGGTCTTGCTTATCTCGTAAGCCATAATTTCTCCTATGCGCTCGATGTTGCGGCGAAACCGCAGCCGGTCGCCCTGAATGCGCACGTCTCTAATCTCCGCTATGTAGCGGTTGAGAATGGAATTGGTGTCGGCAAAATTAATGATTCTCATACTTTTTTATTTAGTTATCAAGCTGCAAAGGAACAGATTTTCCGACCCATTTGCAACATTCGCTTTGCAGTTTTGTTAATACAATAATAAAAGGGATTATATTAAGGAAAAAAATCTTTAATGAAAGAAACCTACTCCAAAGAAAGTATTACTTTTGCACGCAATTAGAAAATGACATTCTATAAATTAAGGTAAAAAGAACATATAAACCAAATACCAAATTTTAAATCGTTAAAGAAATGGCAAATTTAGATTTAAGTAAGTACGGCATTACGGGTGCGACGGACGTCGTTTACAACCCTTCGTTTGACGTACTCTTTGCAGAGGAGACAAAACCCGAATTGGAAGGTTTTGAAAAGGGTCAGGTTACTGAACTTGGTGCAGTCAACGTGATGACAGGCGTGTACACGGGTCGTTCGCCCAAAGACAAATTCTTTGTAATGGACGAAACCAGCAAAGACACCGTATGGTGGACTTCGGACGCGTACAAAAACGACAATAAGCCTGTTGATGCAAAATGCTGGAAGGCCGTTAAAGAATTGGCTACCAAAGAACTCTCTAACAAACGCTTGTTTGTAGTAGATGCGTTCTGCGGCGCTAACCCCAATACTCGCTTGAAACTGCGCTTCATCATGGAAGTGGCTTGGCAAGCTCACTTCGTAACGACTATGTTCATTCGCCCCACAGCCGAGGAATTGGCTAACTTCGGCGAACCCGACTTCGTTATCATGAACGCTTCGAAAGCAAAAGTCGACAACTACAAAGAACTGGGCTTGAACAGCGAAACTGCCGTTGTCTTCAACTTGACCGAGAAGATTCAGGTAATTCTGAACACTTGGTACGGTGGCGAAATGAAAAAAGGTATGTTCTCTTACATGAACTACTTGCTCCCGCTGAAAGGTATGGCTTCTATGCACTGCTCGGCGAACACTGATATGAAGGGCGAAAGCACTGCTATCTTCTTCGGTCTGTCGGGTACGGGAAAGACGACTCTTTCGACCGACCCGAAACGTCTGCTCATCGGCGACGACGAACACGGCTGGGACGACGAAGGCGTGTTTAACTTCGAAGGCGGATGCTATGCCAAGGTTATCAACCTCGATAAAGACAGCGAACCCGACATTTACAACGCCATCAAACGCGACGCATTGTTGGAGAACGTTACGGTTGACGCCAACGGTAAGATTGACTTTGCCGACAAGAGCGTTACGGAAAATACCCGCGTATCGTATCCTATCTACCACATCGACAACATCGTAAAACCTGTTTCTAAAGGTCCCGCTGCCAAGCAAGTTATCTTCTTGTCTGCCGATGCTTTCGGTGTATTGCCTCCGGTATCTATCTTGAACCCCGAACAAACAAAATACTACTTCCTCTCAGGCTTTACTGCTAAGCTGGCAGGTACGGAACGTGGCATTACCGAACCTACTCCCACTTTCTCGGCTTGCTTTGGTGCGGCTTTCTTGAGCTTGCATCCTACAAAGTACGGCGAAGAACTGGTGAAGAAGATGCAAAAATCGGGTGCTAAGGCTTACTTGGTGAACACCGGTTGGAACGGTAGCGGCAAACGTATCTCTATCAAAGATACCCGCGGCATCATCGATGCTATCCTCGACGGTTCTATCGACAAGGCTCCCACGAAAGTGATTCCTTTCTTCGATTTCGTAGTGCCGACCGAATTGCCGGGAGTTGACCCGAAGATTCTGGATCCGCGCGACACTTATGCAAGCGCTGCTCAATGGGACGAAAAAGCAAAAGACCTTGCCGGACGTTTCATCAAGAACTTTGCTAAGTTCGAAGGCAACGAGGCTGGTAAAGCTTTGGTAGCTGCCGGCCCGAAACTCTAAACTTATTTTTAGTAAGTTAAATACATCATTATTGATAAGAGGGGTCATCCGCGACGGACAGCCCCTCTTTTTTTAAAACTCACAATTTATATTTGTTATGAAACCCATTATTGCCCCTTCGCTGTTATCAGCCGACTTCGCACATTTAGCCCGGGAAATCGAAATGATTAACCGCAGCGATGCCGACTGGCTGCACATTGATGTCATGGACGGTGTCTTTGTGCCCAATATCTCTATGGGATTCCCCGTGTTGAAACCTGTAGCCGAACTTTCCGAGAAACCGCTGGATGTGCACCTGATGATTGTGCAACCCGAAAAGTTTATCGACGAGGTGAAAGCGTTGGGCGCCCACACCATGAACGTGCACTACGAGGCTTGCCCGCATCTGCACCGCGTGATACAGCAAATCCGCGAAGCCGGCATGGAACCTGTGGTAACGATTAATCCTGCCACGCCGGTGGCGCTGCTCTCCGATATTATTCGGGATGTCGATATGGTGTTGGTGATGAGCGTCAACCCGGGATTCGGCGGACAACAGTTTATCGAACATACCTTGGAGAAGGTACGCCAACTGCGCCGACTGATAGACGAAACCGGCTCCAAAGCACTCATAGAAGTCGACGGAGGGGTAAACCTCGAAACCGGTGCCCGATTGGTTGCTGCCGGTGCCGATGTGCTGGTGGCGGGCAATGCGGTGTTCCGCTCTCCGAATCCCACCGAAACCATACATGCTCTAAAGAATCTACGCTAATAGTCACGCTTCGTTTTGAGAGTCCGTAGCCTGAGTCGTTATCCGTTTCTGAGGCTTTTGATGCCGTTTGTTATCGGCATCGTTGTTGGAGACGCCTGTTTTTTCGGCGGTCGCATACCACTGTTTGGCGACCGTTCCTTGGCGATTTATCTCCTCGTGGCGTGGGGGACGCTGTTGGTTCTGTATCGCTTTTCCACACATAAATTTTTGCGTTTGTTGTTCGGCGTACTCACTGCTGTGTTCTGTTTCGGGCTGGGGTGGGGGATGTCCGAAACCACTTTGCATCGTACCGATTTCGACTATTCCGACCAAACGAAGGTGTATCGGGCAACCGTCGTAGCAAAGGCGGAACCCAAGAAAAAGAGTACGGCGTGCCGGGTAGAGATTGGAGCGAATAAATTCATGCTCTATTTGCCTGCCGATAGTAGTGCGTTGGCATTGCGGCGGGGCGACGAGCTGCTGGTGTATGTCCGTCTGACACCGCCACAAAGTTATGCCGATTTCGATTACCGACGCTACCTGTTTCGGAGGGGCTACAGTGGGACGGGCTATGTTACGGCATGGCAACCTGTGGGACATGCCGACGGGTTCGATTTGCAGCAATCGGCAGCCGCCTGTCGCGAACGAATCGTA
>JAISHU010000117.1 GCA_031262385.1 Mediterranea sp. (in: CFB group bacteria) | reverse complement strand
CGACATGTTCTACAACAGTAACGCTTTGAATAGAGTTGTAATTCTGGAATAAGATAAGGGTTCGTAGAATTTCTACACGTAGAGGTCGCTCTCACTTTAATGAAGAGCGACCTCTTTTTACTAAAAAAGGAAGCCTTTTGCGGGGCTTCCTTTTTTATGATTAAACGAGTATCAAGCAGATTAGTTGCTGCTGCGAACCACTCTTTTCTCTTTAATACGGGCTTTCTTACCGGTGAGTTTACGCAGGTAATACAGTTTGGCGCGGCGCACCTTACCTACCTTGTTCACTTCGATGCTGTCGATAGCGGGCGATTCGATGGGGAAGATACGCTCTACACCCACGGTACCCGACATCTTGCGCACGGTAAAACGCTTCTTGTCGCCATGACCCGAAATTTTAATTACCACACCACGGTACAACTGAACACGTTCCTTGCTGCCCTCAACGATGCGATAGGCCACCGTTACGGTGTCGCCTGCTTTAAATTTGGGATGTTGCTTGCCGGTAGCAAATGCCTCTTCGGCAATCTTAATTAAATCCATGATTACGTTTGTTATAAATGTTAATCGATCCAACGCAATGTAACGGGCTACTCACTTTTGTCCCGACAGAGATTGCGCGAAAGCGGGTGCAAAGAAACTAATTATTTGGAAGATACACAAGTGTTTCGCTGTTTTTTGGAGACTGTTTTGAATGAGTGCTCTTGGATGTGAGGACTATCATTCGTCAAACGGAAAGATTATTCGGAAAGAGCATTTTGTCAGAATGACAAAATGACAAACGAACCCCTCGAAAAACGCCCTTTTTCGGGCAGGAGTACGCGGCGGTGAGCTATAAACGTTAAAATAGAGGTCTGTTTGCGCCTAAAATATCACCTAATTAGCAATGTAACAAATAGATAGATTGTTAAAATGCTCTTTGCTGAAAGTCACATTCAGCACGAAAAAAACGACGATTCGGCGACTTGAAATCAGAAAAACGCATCTCGGAAAATTATCTCGGTGAGTTAGCGCGATATCTCGGTGAGATATCACACTCAACTCGGTAAGTTAGCGCGCTAACTCAGTGATTGCGCAAAATAAAACAGGAGGTTGGCGTACCGCTTTCTTGTATTTCGTCGGCAACTACTTGACAATATCGATTCGAACCGCGAAAAACGGTGCGTTAATCACTCGCTGAGCATGCTTTTTGGGTGAAATGTTTCTTCGGGCAAAGGACAAAAATGTGACATTTTGAGAGGAAACACGCGAAATGGGTGAACTTTTGATTTCGAGCGGTATTCATATATTCAAAATATTATTTTGGTTTTTAGAATTTGCTGTTTATCTTTGCCCCAGACGACAATCATAGACTTATGAGAATCTTTACCGAGCAAACATTAAGCGAATATATATTACGACATCCCGATACAAAAGTTGCCTTACAGGAATGGACTTCGATTGTAAAAAGGAGTAAATGGACATGCTTCGCTGATATAAAAGCCACGTTTAATAGCGTAGATAGCATAGGCAACCAGCGCTATGTATTTAATATTAAAGGTAATCAGTACAGAGTAGTCGTGGTTATTAAATTCACCATACAATTTGTCTATATCCGCTTTATTGGAACCCATGCCGAGTACGATAAAATAGATTGTTCCACCATTTGAAATATGACAAATATGACGAAAATTGAAAATGAATCCCAATACAAATGGGCTATGCAGCGAGTGGAAGAATTACTACCATTGGTTAATGACGATACTCCTGTTGACGATCCGCACAGCATAGAATTGACATTATTGTCTAATTTGGTTGCTGACTACTCCGATGAGCATTTCTCTATTGGAGAACCAACGCTTACAGATATTTTGAAACTTCGCATGTATGAGATGGGACTTACACAAGCCGCATTATCAAAAATAATAGGAGTTAGTCCCTCTCGATTAAGCGACTATATGGCAGGCAAAAGTGAACCCACCCTTAAAGTAGCCCGAATGATTAGTAAGAAATTACAAATTGACGCACGGGTTGTGCTTGGGGTATAGTTTAATAATCTATTCATTTATGGACATCACCATTCGCCCCGCCCTTCCCGCCGACTGCCCCCGCCTGCTCGAACTTGTCAAAGGGCTGGCTCTTTACGAGCGTGCCCCGCACGAAGTAACCGTTACCCTCGAAGAGTTTACCGAAAGCGGCTTCGGAACGCAACCCGTGTGGTGGGCGTTTGTTGCCGAAGTCGACCAAACCGTGGTGGGCTTTGCCCTCTACTACATCCGTTACAGCACATGGAAAGGGCAACGTATGTATCTGGAAGATATCTATGTGGAACCCGAAATGCGCGGAAAAAAGATTGGCGCCTTGCTCTTTGAACAACTCATAGCGGAGGCTAAAAGACGAAAACTGCACGGCATGGTGTGGCAAGCGCTAAGCTGGAACGAGCCGGCGCTGAACTTCTATCGAAAGTACCGTGCCCTGTTCGACGAAGAGTGGGTAAACTGCGAGTTGAGGTTTTAGCCGAGTATCTCTTCGATGCGCGCAAGCTCCTCGGGAGCGAACTCGGTGTTCTCGGTTGCCTTGAGGTTGTCGGCCAACTGGGCTACGGAACTGGCACCAACGATTACCGACGTTACCGTTTCTTGATGAACAAGCCACGACAGCGACATCTCTGCCAACGTCTGTCCGCGGCGCAAGGCAACTTCGTTGAGTGCCGTCAAGCGCGAAAGCAGGTCTTGCGTCAACACATTCTCTTTTAAGAACACCCCTTTGGACATGCGCGAGTCGCTCGGTATGCCGTTGAGGTAGCGGTTGGTAAGCAAACCTTGCGCCAACGGCGAAAAAGCAATGAAACCGGTACCGTTTTGTTGCGCCTGCTTCAAAATACCTTCTTCTTCGGGTTCGCGGTTGAGCAGATTGTAACGTCCCTGATAAAGCAGACAGTGCACATCGCGCTCTTCTAAATAACGGTAAGCTTTCTTGGCAGCTTCCTTGGGATATTTGGAGATGCCTACATAGAGCGCCTTACCTTGGCGCACCACGTCGACCAACGTTTGAAGTGTCTCTTCCAAAGGCGTTACGGGGTCGAAGCGATGCGAATAGAAGATGTCGACATACTCCAACTTCATGCGCCGCAGACTTTGGTCGAGGCTGCTCATCAAATATTTCCGCGAACCCCACTCGCCGTAAGGACCGTTCCACATATCGTGTCCGGCTTTGGTGGAGATAAACAGCTCGTCGCGGTAAGAAGAGAAAGATTTCTGCATCAACAGTCCGAAATTCTCTTCGGCAGACCCCGCCGAAGGACCGTAGTTGTTTGCCAAGTCGAAATGCACGATGCCGTGGTCGAAAGCATAGTGTGCCATAGCCCGGGCATTGGCAAAAGTATCTACATCGCCAAAATTGTGCCACAAGCCCAACGAGATTTCGGGTAGAAGTACGCCGCTTTGTCCGGCACGGTGGTAGTTCATGCCGTTGGTATAGCGGTTCGCATCGGGAGAATAAAGTGCGTCCATAAAGGTATAATATTGATTTAGTGCATATCGGCGGAGTGTTGTGCCGCAAAAGTAACGCTTTATTTTGATGCTTTATTACTGCAATGTGATAAAATTGTATTATTTTCGTCAAGTAGTTCTGCCTATTTTTGCAGGCATTGGGCGACGAAGCCCTCCTAACAATCGTACTATGCAAGATTTTAAAAAGAAAGTAGAAAAGCTCTTCGAAAACTACGAAGAGCTGATTATCCGAAAAAATGTTCCCTTAAGGCAGGACAACGGCATCTTTGTTCGCTACAAATATCCGGTGCTGACAGCGGCGCACGCCCCTATATTTTGGAGGTACGATTTAAACGAAGCCACCAATCCCAGCCTCATGGAACGCTTTGGCATTAATGCCACACTCAACGCCGGCGCCATCAAGTGGAAAGGCAAATACCTGCTAATGGTACGCACCGAAGGCGCCGACCGGAAATCGTTTTTCGCTATCGCCGAAAGTCCCAACGGAATCGATAACTTCCGCTTCCGGGATTATCCGATAGTGATTCCCGAAGATACCATTCCCGCAACCAATGTGTACGACATGCGTCTTACCGCTCACGAAGACGGTTGGATATACGGCGTGTTTTGTGCCGAACGTCACGACGACTCGGCACCGGCGGGCGATTTGTCGGCGGCAACCGCCACAGCCGGCATCGTGCGTTCCAAAGACCTCCGTACTTGGCAACGTTTACCCGACATGAAGTGCCGCTTCCAGCAACGCAACGTAGTGTTGCATCCCGAATTTGTGAACGGAAAGTATGCTTTCTACACACGCCCCCAAGACGGATTTATCGATACCGGAAGCGGCGGAGGCATAGGATGGGCATTGATTGACGACATTACACATGCCGTCATTAAAGACGAAAAGATTATCGACCCGCGCTACTACCACACCATAAAAGAGGTGAAGAACGGCGAAGGTCCGCATCCCATTAAAACCGAACGGGGCTGGCTTCATCTGGCACACGGCGTGCGTGCCTGTGCCGCCGGTTTGCGCTATGTGCTTTACCTCTATATGACGGCACTCGACGACCCGTCGCATCTGATAGCTTCGCCTGCCGGATATTTTATGGCACCCGAAGGCGACGAGCGGGTGGGCGATGTGAGCAACGTGCTTTTCTGCAATGGCTGGATAGCCGACGACGACGGCAAGGTGTTTATCTACTACGCCTCTTCGGACACCCGCATGCACGTAGCGGTATCTACCGTCGAAAAGTTGGTGGACTACTGCCTGCACACGGCACCCGACGGTCTGTCGTCGACCACCTCGGTGGCTACGCTGACCAACCTGATAGACCGGAACATGAACATACTGAAAGATAATCCTTCGTTTGACAAATAATCACACCTTATTTATATCATGATTACTCTAAAAGAAAAAATAGGTTATGGATTCGGCGATATGGCGTCGTCCATGTTTTGGAAGATATTCTCTTACTACCTGCCCATATTCTACTCCAACATCTTCGGACTTAGTTTGGGCGACACCGCCGTGTTGCTGCTGGTTACCCGTATTTGGGACGCCGTTTCCGACCCGATGATGGGAGTGATAGCCGACCGCACCCATACGCGTTGGGGCAAATACCGCCCGTACCTGCTGTGGATAGCCCTGCCCTTCTCTATCTGCGGCGTGCTACTCTTTACCACGCCGTCCGTGGGGGCAACCGGCAAGTTAGTTTGGGCGTACGTCACTTACATACTGATGATGACCGTTTACACAGCTATCAATGTGCCCTATGGTGCTATGTTGGGGGTGATTACCGAACAGTCGGATATGAAAACCGTATTCTCGTCCTACCGCATGTTCTTTGCCTACATCGGCAGCTTCATTGCAATCTTTGCGTGGGAACCTCTCTGCGGGTGGTTTACTTCGCTGGGTAGCTCGGTAACGTCGGCGTGGCAATATTCCATGGTGGTGATAGCTCTGCTCTGCTTGGTATTCTTCTTTGCCTGCTTCGGCATGACCCGCGAACGGGTGAAAAGCCTCTCTACGGCATCTGTCTGGAAAGACTTCCGGTCGTTGGTGAGCAATGTGCCGTGGTGGTTGCTTATCGGTGCCGCTTTGTGTTGCAACTTGTTCAACACGTTGCGCGGAGCTACGGCAGCGTATTTCTTTAAAGACTACATAGGCAATGATGTGTCTCTTAACTTGGGCGGCTTCTCGTTTTTGTTTTATGCCGGACTTTTTCTGGGCATAGGCGAAGTGTGCAATATGATAGGGGTAGCCCTCACCGTACCTTTGTCGCGCAGGTTGGGTAAAAAGAGCACTTACATTTCTACCATGGGTATGTTGGTGGTGTTGAGCATTTTGTTTTTCTACGTGCCCTATTCCGGCACGGGCTTTCTGCTGATGCTCCTTCTTCAGGTTGTGATTTCCATTGGCACCGGCATTGTCTCGCCGTTGCTGTGGAGCATGTACGCCGATGTGTCCGACTATGCCGAGCTAAAGGACGGTACCGCCTCCACCGGACTGATATTCTCGTCGTCGTCGATGGCGCAGAAGTTTGGCGGAGCTTTTGGCGGCGCCATGGTGATGTGGATATTGTCGATGTTTGGCTACAACACCTCCGAAGGGGTGGTTCAAACTCCCGATGCACTGAACGGCATCAATTTGTTGATGAGTTGGATTCCTGCCGCAGTTGCCCTGCTTGCCGTGGTGGTAGTCTATTTCTACCCGTTGACTAAAAGTAAAATGGAAGATATTGACCGACGTCTGCAAACGATGCGTTCGGAAACGTCAATCCTGTAAGTCGGCAGTTGCTTGTAAGTCGACAGGCTGCTGTAAGTCGCCCGGCTCGCCCGCCTCCTCGTATTCGCCGATACTCTCTTCGTTCACTACCGGCGTAGTGACCTCTTTTGCTGCCTCTAACTGAGCGAGAAAGTTGCTGCCGCTTCGGATGCGTTTCAGTGCGGCACGGGCGGCATTTTGCTGGGATTCCTTTTTTGAATAGCCCACGCCTGTACCTGCAGAAATTCCGACGATGCGGATTTCGGTATGGAATACGGGATTGTAATCGGCATCGAGCCGCTGTTCGATAAGTTCAAAAGAGATTTCGAACTTATGTTTCTGGCTCCACTCAATCAGCTTGGACTTAAAGTTAACCTCCTTGCGCGACATCTTATCCAAGTCGATGTGGTCCCGAAAAATCTTTGTCTCCACAAAGCGTTTGCAACGGTCGTACCCTTGGTCTAAATAGATAGCGCCGATAAAGGCTTCGAAAGCATTGCCGTACATATAGCTGTTGTGCGACGAAGAGCGGGTAGACGATTTCACCAATTTATCCAATCCAATCTCCACGGCAAGCTTGTTGAGTGTCTCGCGCTGCACAATCTTGGAGCGGGTGTTGGTGAGAAATCCCTCGCGCCGTCCCTCGAAATGGTCGAAAACAATGTCGGCGACAATAGCATCCAGAATGGCGTCGCCCAAGAACTCCAAGCGTTCGTTGTTCAACGGGCGCCCTTTATCGCTGCGAATGGAACTGGACTTGTGCAACAATGCCTGTTCGTAGAGATGAATGTTGCGCGGAACGAATCCTAAGATACGGTAAAAACAAAGATAGGACTCTCTGTTCTTACGAAATAAGAGTCCTATCTTTGTTATAAAGTGCATAATACGAACGTAATAACTAATCTTCGTACTTTTTAAATATCACACAAGCGTTGTGTCCGCCAAAACCAAAAGTGTTGGACAATGCAGCCTTTACTTCGCGTTTTTGCGCTTGGTTGAACGTAAAGTTCAGCTTGTAGTCAATGGCTTCATCGTTGTCGTTATCGGCATGATTGATGGTGGGTGGTACAACGCTGTTGTCAATGGCAAGAATGCTTGCAATGGCTTCTACAGCTCCGGCAGCTCCCAGAAGGTGTCCCGTCATGGATTTGGT
>JAISHU010000090.1 GCA_031262385.1 Mediterranea sp. (in: CFB group bacteria) | reverse complement strand
CAAAACCATTCCCCCCCGCATCCGCATCATCGTCCAAATGGTGGTAGTGGCTGCGCTGGTAACCATTGTGAGCGAGATTCTGAAAGCCTTTGCTTACGACGTAAGCGTACAACTTTCGGTGTACGTAGGCTTAATTATAACCAACTGTATCTTAATGGGACGCCTCGAAGCCTTTGCCATGGCAAACGCTCCTTGGCCTTCGATGCTCGACGGTCTGGGTAACGGTTTGGGCTATGCCAAAATCCTCATCATTGTTGCCTTCTTCCGCGAACTGCTGGGATCCGGCACACTGCTGGGTTTCAACATTCTGAACTATAAGCCGCTAACAGATATAGGCTACGTTAACAACGGTTTGATGCTGATGCCGCCTATGGCACTAATTATTGTTGCCTGCATCATCTGGTATCAACGTGCCCGTCATAAAGATTTGCAAGAAAACTAATTCAAAAGTAAAGCATTATGGAACATTTATTAAGTTTATTCGTTCGCTCCATTTTTGTGGACAACATGATATTTGCATTCTTCTTGGGCATGTGTTCGTACCTTGCCGTATCGAAGAACGTCAAAACAGCTATCGGGCTGGGTGTCGCCGTTACTTTTGTGTTGGTAGTGACCTTGCCGGTGAACTATCTGTTGCAAACCAAAGTATTGGCTGCCGATGTCTTGGTGCAGGGTGTCGACCTGAGCTTCCTGAGCTTCATCCTCTTTATCGCCGTTATCGCTGCCATTGTGCAGTTGGTCGAAATGGTGGTAGAGCGTTTCAGTCCCTCGCTATATAACTCGCTGGGTATCTTCCTGCCGCTGATAGCCGTAAACTGCGCCATCATGGGCGGCTCTCTCTTTATGCAACAACGCATCAACCTCGCACCGAGCGACCCCAAATTTATCGGTGACGTATGGGATTCTATCTCTTACGCCCTCGGTTCGGGTATAGGCTGGTTGCTTGCTATCGTCGGATTGGCAGCCATTCGCGAGAAAATGGCATACAGTGACGTACCGAAGCCGTTGCGCGGTTTGGGCATTACCTTCATCATCGTAGGATTGATGGCAATCGCCTTTATGTGTTTCTCAGGGTTAAACATCTAATAAGAAAAGTAGTAAACAATGGATATAAATATGATATTGGCAAGTGTTGCCGTATTCCTTGTAGTAATCGTCCTGTTAGTGGTACTCCTGCTGGTAGCCAAGAAAATTCTGGTACCGTCGGGCAACGTAAAGGTTACCGTCAACGGCGACAACGTACTCGATGTAGAATCGGGGTCTACACTACTCAACACACTCTCTACAAACGGCATCTTCCTCTCTTCGGCTTGCGGAGGTAAAGGCTCGTGCGGACAATGCAAGTGCCAAGTACTGGACGGCGGCGGCGAAATATCGCCCACCGAAACGCCGCACTTCAGCCGCAAACAACAGCAAGACCACTGGCGTTTGGGTTGTCAGGTGAAAGTAAAAAGCGACATGGACATCAAGATTGACGAAGCCATCTTGGGTGTAAAAGAGTGGGAGTGCGAAGTTATCTCCAACAAAAACGTAGCCACCTTTATCAAAGAGTTTATCGTGGCATTGCCTCCGGGCGAGCACATGGACTTCGTCCCCGGCTCGTATGCGCAGATTAAGATACCTAAGTACTCCATGGACTACGGCAAAGACATCGACAAGAGTCTCATCGGCGAAGAGTACGCCAAGGCGTGGGAGAACTACGATATGTTCAGCCTAAAGTGCCGCAACGACGAAGAAACCATCCGCGCTTATTCCATGGCTAACTATCCTGCCGAAGGCGACCGCATCATGCTTACCGTGCGTATAGCCACACCGCCTTTCAAACCCAAAGACCAAGGCAAAGGTTTTATGGATGTGATGCCGGGTATCGCCTCGTCGTACATCTTCACCCTGAAGCCGGGCGACAAAGTTATCATGAGCGGTCCTTACGGCGACTTCCACCCCATATTCGACTCCAAGCGCGAAATGATGTGGATAGGCGGTGGTGCCGGTATGGCTCCGTTGCGTGCGCAGATTATGCACATGACCAAGACGTTGCACACCACCGACCGCAAGATGTCGTATTTCTACGGTGCACGTGCCCTGAACGAGGTGTTCTACTTGGAAGACTTCCTCCAGATAGAACGCGACTTCCCCAACTTCTCGTTCCACCTTGCACTCGACCGTCCAGATCCTCGTGCCGATGCCGAAGGCGTGAAGTACACACCGGGCTATGTCGGTCAAGTGATATACGACACTTACCTCAAAGACCACGAAGCTCCTGAAGACATAGAATACTATATGTGCGGTCCCGGTGCCATGTCATCGGCCGTAGAGAAGATGCTCGACGATTTGGGCGTACCCTTCTCCAACCTGATGTTCGATAACTTCGGATAAACGAGACAAACAACTTCTAATAAATATGAATAGAGGAGTGAGCAATGAATGCTTGCTCCTCTATTTTTTTAGGAAAGTGGCAACGAGATTGCACCGCCGCATTAGCATACTATTCCCGCCTTTTTTTTGTAAAACAGATGTAATAAACACTGTCCTAAAACTAAAAAGAATCACTAAAAAGTAACTTTATAGACAAAAAACCACAAAAACAGCTTCATGTATATGTTGTATAACATAAAAGTATTTACCTTTGCCGCAAGAAAAGATAAACACTTTTCTACACGGGAATTCAAATAAACATAAGTTTAACTAAAAAAGAAAAGAACATGTTGAAAGAAAAAGCCGGTGAAAATGCAGGGTTGATATGGAATGCCCTCAATGGCACAGATGGTCTGACCACGAAGCAGATTAAAAAAGCTACAAAATTAATCGACAAAGAACTCTACTTGGGCTTGGGCTGGTTGCTCAGAGAAGATAAAATCTCCACAGCCGAAGTAGAAGGCGACATCTTGGTAAAGTTGCAGTAAGCAAGACAATTACCGAAACTTATTTGAGAAATGCGTTGGTACATGCTGTGTGTTGCCAACGCATCTTTTTTGCACCCCATTGTAAAAACACTATCTTTGCACGCAAAAATCAGGAATCGTTAAAAGAATGAAACATATACGCAACTTTTGCATTATAGCGCACATTGACCATGGCAAGTCAACACTTGCCGACCGTTTACTGGAATTTACCCACACCATCCAAATCACCGAGGGACAAATGCTCGACGATATGGAACTGGAACGCGAACGGGGCATCACTATCAAAAGCCATGCCATCCAGATGGAGTACTTGCACGAAGGTGAGAAATACGTACTCAATCTGATAGATACCCCGGGACACGTGGACTTCTCGTACGAAGTGTCGCGCTCTATTGCCGCCTGCGAAGGCGCGTTGCTGATTGTAGATGCCACACAAGGTGTGCAGGCGCAAACCATCTCGAACCTCTACATGGCAATTGAACACGACCTCGAAATCATTCCGGTAGTGAACAAGTGCGACATGCCCAGCGCCATGCCCGAAGAGGTGGAAGACGAAATCGTGGAACTGCTGGGCTGTAAACGCGAAGAGATTATACGCGCATCGGCGAAAACCGGCATGGGTGTCGAAGAGATACTGGCTGCCGTCGTAGCACGCATCCCCGCACCCCGGGGCGACGAAGAAGCACCGTTGCAGGCGCTGATATTCGACTCGGTATTCAACTCGTTTCGCGGCATCATTGCCTACTTCAAAATTGTGAACGGAGTGATACGCAAAGGCGACAAGGTGAAGTTCTTCAATACCGGCAAAGAATATGATGCCGACGAAATAGGGGTACTCAAAATGGATATGGTTCCGCGTGCCGAACTACGCACCGGCGACGTGGGCTACATCATCTCGGGTATCAAAACTTCCAAAGAGGTGAAGGTGGGTGATACCATTACACACATCGCCCGTCCTTGCAAAGAGGCAATTGCCGGCTTCGAAGAGGTAAAACCCATGGTGTTTGCCGGTCTGTATCCGGTAGAAGCCGAAGACTTCGAAGACCTGCGCTCGTCGCTCGAAAAGCTGCAACTCAACGATGCTTCGCTGACCTTCCAACCCGAGTCGTCGCTCGCGTTGGGCTTCGGCTTCCGCTGCGGCTTCCTGGGGCTGCTCCACATGGAGATTGTGCAGGAACGGCTGGACCGCGAATTCGACATGAACGTCATCACCACGGTACCCAACGTATCGTACAACATCTATGACAAACAAGGGAACATGACCGAGGTACACAATCCCGGAGGCATGCCCGATTCCACCCTCATCGACCACATCGAAGAGCCTTACATACGCGCATCGGTTATCACCACCACCGATTATATTGGTCCCATTATGACCCTCTGTCTGGGCAAACGGGGCGAACTGGTGAAACAAGAATACATATCGGGCAATCGGGTGGAAATCTATTACGACCTGCCGTTGGGCGAAATCGTTATCGACTTCTACGACAAGTTGAAGAGCATCTCCAAAGGGTATGCCTCGTTCGACTATCATCCCAACGGATTCCGCCCTTCCAAACTGATAAAGCTGGACATCCTGCTCAACGGCGAACCGGTGGACGCTCTTTCCACACTGACGCACGTGGACAATGCCTACGATTTGGGACGCCGCATGTGCGAAAAGCTGAAAGAGTTGATTCCCCGTCAGCAGTTCGAAATTGCCATACAGGCAGCTATCGGTGCCAAGATTATAGCCCGCGAAACCATTAAGGCAGTACGCAAAGATGTGACCGCCAAGTGCTACGGCGGCGATGTGAGCCGTAAACGCAAACTGCTGGAAAAGCAAAAGAAGGGTAAAAAACGTATGAAGCAAATCGGCAACGTGGAGGTACCGCAAAAGGCTTTCCTTGCCGTGCTGAAACTGGATTAATACTTAATTCTATATAATAAGATGACACTACTACGTACCATGAAGAGTGTGCCATTGAATGTTGTGGCAAGCATACTTCTGTTTGTAATGGCCATTTTGGCGGGTGTGGTTGCCAACTCGTCGTTGGCATCCATTTATCAAGATTTCCTTTCGCAAGAGTTGCATATACGCATCGGAGGCTTTAATCTGCTTTCGCACGGCGGGGAAAACCTCACCATGTTGCAGTTTATCAATGACTGCCTGATGGCGCTGTTCTTCTTGTCGGTGGGACTGGAAATCAAACGCGAACTACTGGTAGGC
The DNA here is from genome assembly GCA_031262385.1 of Mediterranea sp. (in: CFB group bacteria). Classification (GTDB taxonomy): domain Bacteria; phylum Bacteroidota; class Bacteroidia; order Bacteroidales; family Bacteroidaceae; genus Bacteroides. The sequence goes on along the minus strand of JAISHU010000090.1, from coordinate 21,791 downwards.
GAACTCTCGTCGGTTCGCAAAGCCTCCCTGCCGTTCTTGGCAGCATGCGGAGGGATGATACTTCCGGTGATTATTTACATGCTGTTGGTAATGCCCGACAGTGCCGAAACTGCCGGTATGGCAATTCCCATGGCTACCGACATCGCCTTCTCGCTGGGAGTACTCAGTTTGCTGGGCAAACGGGTACCACTTAGTTTAAAGATATTCCTGACTGCCTTTGCCGTTGTGGACGACATCGGCGGCATTTTGGTCATCGCACTGTTTTATTCGTCGCACGTAGCTTACGGTTATCTGCTGGCTGCCGCAGCACTCTACCTATTCTTGTATTATATGGGACGTAGAGGGGTGACGCAAAAGATATTCTACATGACGTTCGGCATTGTGATATGGTACCTGTTTCTGCAATCGGGCATTCACAGCACCATTTCGGGTGTGTTGCTGGCGTTTGTCATTCCCGCCCGTCCGCACCTCGATGCCGGTAAATACATCCGTCGCATCCGCAGTGCCATGAATACCTTCCCTGTAATGAAAACCGATGAGATTGTACTGAACAACCGCCAAATAGCCATTTTGAAGAAAGTGGAAAGAGCGTCTGCCTACGTAATCAGTCCGCTGCAATCGCTCGAAGACAATCTGCATGGCGTGGTGAACTTCCTCATACTGCCGTTGTTTGCCTTTGCCAATGCCGGCGTAGTGTTTAGCGGAAGCGGTGATTTGGTGGGCAATGTAGGTTTGGCAGTTGCGGCAGGCTTGCTGATAGGTAAGTTCGTCGGCATCTTCTCGTTTACGTGGCTTAGCATCAAGTTGCGCATTGCCCCCATGCCCGAAGGTATGAATCTGAAAAGCCTTGCCGGTGTTTCACTGCTGGGAGGTATCGGATTCACGGTATCGCTGTTTATTGCCAGCCTTTCGTTTGCCGACGGCTACCCCGAACTACTGAATCAAGCCAAGTTTGGTGTGCTTTCCGGCACCGTCATAGCCGGCATATTGGGCTATGCGGTGCTACGGTTATCGCTGAAGAAAAAGAGTTAGGATTGCCCATTACTTGGGGTGGCATGCTATCTCCCGAATCGTTTTTCCCTCGGCATCTATCATCTTCACACGGAAGCTATCGCCTTTTTTCTCTATGATAATTGCCGTTGCCAAAGATATGCGCGGACCACCTCCCACGAAGATAGGGAAATTGTTGCCGACGCTCTCTTTGGGCAGAAAAGCATGGCGGTGGGTATGTGCATTGATGCAGACGTCAAAGGGAGCTTTGGCAAGCAGTGTGCCCCACAGTTCGCGGCAGGGGTTGTAGCGATCTACCTCGCCGTAGATGGGAATGTGATGGAGCAATACCCTGCGTTTTGCCTTCTTGAATGCCTTACTGTGAAGTTCGTCCGTGAGGAAAGCCACTTGGTCGTCGCGCAACTGTTCAAAGTGGTTTAGTCCGTAGTACACCCACGTAGAGTCGGGTTTATCTTCGCCGCAATCCAGCAGCACAAAGCGCGTATCTCCCCAGTTAAATGCACCGTATGTCTTGTCGCCCACATAATCTATGAGGCTGCGCAGGCGAATGGAATAGGCATCACGTATCTCATGATTGCCCCGCAAGAAGAAGAAAGGAATTTCGCTGGCGTGTGTTTTCTCCGCCATGTGCGTAAGGAAGCTCACCGCCTGCTCTTCGGTATGTGCATCGTCGATGCAGTCGCCGTTGAAGAAGACAAAATCGTAGTTGACATCCTTGAGTTGTTCGGCGAGTTTGTCAATTACTTCCGTACGGCGGTGAAGGTCGTTAAAGACCACGGCAGTAAACTCTTTCTCCTCCGCACTCGGCATGGTAAAACGATATACCTTCGAAGTGACGGTAGGTCCGAACTCCTTCTTATAAGCTTCGTAGCGCAGTATCTCGCGCGAGCAGACACGATAGTAGTACGTCTGTCCGGGTTGCAAACCGCCGAAGCGTATTTTCTGATGCGTGTCGTTGCATACCACTTGTCCGTCCACTACGGTTTCGGCTTTGTGGTCTAAGCGGTCGGGGTCGGTACCATATTCCACCCAGCCGTGGGTAGGCACATTGGTAAACCACGACACCGAGATGCCTCCGCCGGTAGGATTTTGCAGGAAAGGTTTCGAGCGGAACACTTTGTCGGCAGAGGCAGGTAAGCGCAGGTCGGCATAGAGCGGACAATGGTCGGAAGCGACGGTGTCGTTAACGACCTCACGTCGCAGCACCGAAGCTTGGGGTGCACTGTTCTTATATTGATAGATGTAGTCAACGCAGACGCCTTTACCCTCTTCGTAGATGGTGGCACGATTAGGGTCGTTTAGGATACGGAAGTTTTTGTTCAAGGCTTGCTGTACGTCCGATTTGGGGGTACTGTTCATATCGCCCAGCAAGAACAGCGGTTTGTCGGTGTGTGCAGCGGCTTCGTTGATGATTGCCACCGATGCAATGCGGTCGGCTTCGGTAAGCGAGAAGTGGGTACATGCCACCACGTAGCCGTCAAACTCGGCAAGTAGCAGGGTGCGCGCCTCTTCGCTACCGGGCAGTGCGTAGCGGGTCACTCCGAGTGGTTTTTCGCGCGAGAGGATGCCCACGCCATATTTACCTCCTTCAAAGTCGATAGCTGCCGAAAAGGTGGGAAACATCAGGGTGCGGTCGGCAAGTTCGCGCAGGCTGTTTACGCCATTACTGCGCAGGGTTACGCTGTCAACTTCCTGAAGAGCAACTACATCGGGGCAGATGTCGTTAATCAGGTTCGCTACCCGTTCGTAACCGGGTTGATTGTCCGTACCTACAAAATGGTGCACGTTGTAACTCATTAGGCGAAGCGTATTCGCCTCTTTTTTGGGGGATGCCGCCATTTGGAGAGCGGCGAATAACCATACTAACAGACAGTATGTCCGTGGTAAAAAGATAGGTTTCATTGTATTTTAAGTTTTTGTATGGGTAATTAATAGCGCCACAAAGTTATAAAATATCCCATTTACGCATCACAATGTCGCATTATTTAGCTTTTGTCTAACTCGTACTTTGCCAAAAATGTGTCTTTAAACCGCACGCTATGCGTTATTTCCCGCTACTCAACGAACCAACTCGGCGAAAACAACGAATCAACTCCGCGGAAACAATGAATCATCCGCACGAAAACAACAAACTGTCGACGCAAAAACAACGAATCAACTGCCGGCTTAAGAAATTATCCCGGCAAGTTAAGCTGTATTTCCCGGCAGATTGTTGCGTTATCTCGGCAAGTTATCGCACTAACTCGGTAAGATAATTTCGACAAACCGCTTTTGGGGCTGTTTTTTTGCGCTGAACATGCTTTTTGTTTTTTGACATAATTTCTTCATATCTTTCTGTGGATGTGTTGATTAAGCACTATATTTTACATAGTTTAACGCGCTATACTCGCACGAAAGTCACCAAGCCCTACTCCACCCCGAAATAAGCCCGTTTTTCGAGGGTTCGTTTGACGTTTTGACACTTTGATAAAAAATGAATGCGTCGTCGCAGATGCCGCTGTACGTGCCCTCATTTTCTCCCGTCTCCATACGTTGATATTTCATTAAAATCGTACCTTTGCCACCGAATTGGTGCTGCGTTATCCGGTCGGGTAACCTGCTTAAAAGGGAATCGGGTGCAAATCCCGAACAGTCCTGCTGCTGTGAAGCTCCACCAAACACTTTTCCGACAATGCTCATCCACTGACGGTCGACCGGACTGTTGGGAAGGAGTCGGCAAAAGGGAGCCAGTCAGAAGACCTGCCAACATTCATTGATTAATCCGCCTCAAAGGGTTAGACGGGTTAATGTGTATTTATTTTCTTAACTATCAAGTATGTATAGACAGCAGAGATTTGCAGGTCTGCTTGTGTGCGTATGCCTACAGGTCGTCCCTGCGGGGATGTATGCGCAACATCGGCTGGACAGTTTGCAACACCTCGATGAAGTCGTGGTAACGGCACCTATTACCCCACGCGAAATAGTACCCGCACAACATCTTTCGGGTGCGACACTCGGTAGGCTGAGCAGCCTCAGCGTTGCCGATGCCATCCGCTATTTTGCAGGGGTTCAACTCAAAGACTACGGAGGTGTGGGCGGACTCAAAACCATTAACGTGCGCAGCATGGGCACCAACCATGTGGGTGTGTTTTACGACGGCGTAGAGCTGGGTAATGCACAAAACGGCACGGTGGATTTGGGACGTTTCTCGCTCGATAACATGGAGGCTGTCACTCTCTATAACGGACAGAAAAGCGGCACGTTGCAGTCGGCACACGACTATGCGTCGGCTACCGCCATTTACTTGCAATCGCGTACGCCGCACTTTGCCGAGGGCGAACAGACTCACCTGCGTGCGGCGTTCAAGACAGGCTCGTTCGGACTTGCCAACCCTTCGCTGCTTTGGGAACAACAACTCACCTCCCGGCTTACCGCCTCACTCAGCGGCGAGTATATGTACACCACCGGGCGCTACCGCTTTCGCTACCGCACCGTAGGCTACGACACCACTGCCGTGAGACGTAACGGTGATGTGAACGCGCTGCGCGTGGAAACCGCCTTGCACGGCACACTCCCGCAAGGCGAATGGCGTACCAAAGCCTATCTGTATCGCTCCGAACGCGGCTATCCGGGTGCAGTGGTACGCAATAAGTTTTCGCACGAAGACCGCCAGTGGGACACTAACTTGTTTGTACAAGGCAGCTTCCGCCGCACCTTTGCACCTTGGTACACCCTGCAACTGCTGGGCAAGTATGCCTACGACTACCTGCACTACCTTGCCGACCCTAACCGCGACGAAGCGTTGATGTATGTAGACAACCGCTACCGTCAGCAAGAGGTGTATACTTCTACGGCGCACCGCTTTATGCCGGCACATTGGTGCTCGCTGTCGCTGGCGGCGGACTATCGCTTTAACCTGCTGCGTGCCGACCTTGCCGACTTTGTCTTTCCGCGCCGACATACGCTGTTGGTGGCTACGGCTGCATCTGTGCACTACGGCAGAGCGGAAGGGCAGTTCTCGCTGCTTGCCACCCAAGTGGATAATCGTGCGATACACTTTACCCCCTCGGTGGTGCTCTCCTATCAACCCTTTGCCGACAAAGAGTTGCGCCTGCGCGCCTTCTACAAACGCATCTTCCGTATGCCTACGCTCAACGACCTCTACTATACCTTTATCGGCAACAGTAACCTCAAGCCCGAGTACACTACCCAATACAACGTAGGTGTCTCGTACGCCAAGACGTGGGAACACGGTGCACGCATCGCCCTGCAAGCCGACGCCTATTATAATAAGGTGACCGATAAGATTGTGGCGATACCTACCTCCAACTTCTTCCGCTGGACAATGCTCAACCTCGGCAAAGTAGACATACGGGGAGTGGATGCCGCCGTCGAGACGGGACTTCGCATCATTGAGGCGTTGCACCTGACCGCCCGCATCAACTACACCTATCAGCGTGCACAAGATGTAACCGACCCTACCGACAGCTATTACAAAGGACAGATACCTTACATCCCCCGTCACAGCGGTTCGGCGGTGGCAGGTGCCGACTATCGCGGCTGGTCGCTGAACTATAGCTTCATCTACACCGGCGAACGTTACTCCTCGCAAGCCAATATCGCAGCCAACTATCAGCCTGCATGGTACACCAGCGACTGCTCGCTTGCCAAAACCTTCCCGCTACGACGCGGCAACGCCAAGGCAGCTTTGGAGGTAAACAATCTCTTTAATCAGCAATACGAAGTGGTGCTGAGCTACCCCATGCCCGGTACCCATTTTAAATTAACTCTGGCTTATGAATTTTAAAAGTCTTACCCTCTTGACAGGTGCTCTGCTACTGATGCTGCAAGCTTGCCGCAAAGACGAACTGCCCATTCCACCCGAAGAGCAACAGCCCGTAGGCGATACCGCATCGGCTACAGGTAGCTTCTATCTGCTGAACGAAGGCAACATGGGCAGCAACAAAAGCACGCTCGACTTCTACAACGCTGCCACAGGCATCTATCACCGCAACCTCTTTGCCGAACGCAACCCCGGTGTAGTAAAGGCTTTGGGTGACGTAGGTAACGACCTCGCCGTCTATGGCAGTAAGCTTTATGCCGTCATCAACGCCTCGCATCTGGTGGAGGTAATGGATGTGCACACGGCACAACACATTGCCAAGATTGACATTACGAACTGCCGATACATCACCTTCTACGACGGCAAAGCGTACGTCAGTTCGTATGCCGGACCTATCCAACTCGACCCCCATGCACGCCCCGGTAAGGTGGTGGAGATTGATACTCTGACGCTCGCGCCTACCCGCGAAGTGGTGGTGGGCTATCAACCCGAAGAGATGGCTATTACCGACGGTAAACTGTTTGTTGCCAACTCGGGCGGCTACCGCATAGGCAACTACGACCGTACCGTTTCGGTGGTCGACCTCGCTACGTTTACCCTGCTGGGCAACATCGACGTAGCACCCAATCTGCACCGCATGCGTCTCGACCCCCGAAGCGGTATGCTGGTGGTAACCTCGCGCGGAAACTACGCCGACACACCCGCCGATACCTATCTGGTTGACCCGCACACCCGACAGACGGTGAAGTCGCTAGGCTTACCGGCACACAACATCCGACTTGCAGGCGACTCGCTCTATGCCATCAGTTCGGGAACAAACGGTACTTCCGGCAAAAGCTTTGTGCTATACGACCTGACACAACAGCGCATCCTCAAGGAGAACTTTATAACCGACGGCACCGACACACAGATTCGCACCCCCTACGGACTGGCAGTGAACCCGTGGAGCAAAGAGATACTGGTGACCGATGCCGGCAACTACGTCACCCCCGGCAAGCTCTATTGCTTCGGTACCGACGGTGTGCTGAAGTGGAGCGTAGAGACCGGCGACATCCCCGCCCACATTGCCTTTATAGAAGATGCCGCAACCGCCAACCTTTCCCCTACCCCTGTTATACCCGAGCAGCCGTTACCCACACACTCGCCCTACCTCACGCGCGTGCTGGAGTACTGCCCTGCACCGGGACAGTTTGTCAACCGAATGCCGCCTTATGAAGCGGGCGATACCCCCAACGACATGTGTAGCAAAGTACAGGACGAGATAGCCGACGGTCGCGGCGGAGTAATTACCTTGGGGGGATTTGGCGGATATGTAACGGTGGGGTTCGACCATACTATTATTAATAAGGTGGGGCAACGCGACTTCCTTGTGCGTGGCAATACCTTCCTGAACAATAGCGAACCGGGTGTTATCCAAGTGGCATACGACCGCAACGGTAACGGCATCCCCGACTCCGACGAGTGGTACGAAATTGCCGGCAGTGCCCACCGTGGCGACACCGAAGAGTGGACGGACAAAGCACGTACGGCAGGCAACGACCTGCGCCTGTTGCCGCACTACGAGGTAACCTACTACGCCCCCGCCACCGAACCTGCCGCCACCGATTCGACGGCACGCGCCCGCTACATCCGCTGGAGAGACAACCACGGCACCGAGGGCTTTCTTCCGCAAAACAACTACAACCGCCAATCCTACTATCCGCAATGGGTAAACGCGCACAGCCTCACCCTCGGTGGTACACGCCTGCCCCAAAACGGTATCAACGAAGCCGAAAAGTTTGCTCCCGAACTTCATCGACTCTACTCCTTCGCCTACGGCTACGCCGACAACCTGCCCAACAACGACCCTGCCGCCGCTATCGACATAGACTGGGCGGTGGATGCAGACGGACAGCCTGCACATCTGCCGGGTGTGAACTTTATACGTGTTTACACCGGTGTGATGCAAGTAAACGGGTGGGTGGGCGAATGTTCTACTGAAATATCAGGTATCGAAGACCTGCATGTATCTCATAAATTAAACCGATGATTCTCTGACAGTAGAGCACTCAGAACTTCCAAGGCACGTCTGCTTCGAGACTGATTTCTTCTTTCGATACCGGATGAATGAAACGGATGAAGCGGGCGTGCAGACAGATGCTCCCATCGGGATTGCTACGGGCGGCACCGTATTTCAGGTCGCCTTTGATGGGGCAGCCCATTTTGGAGAGTTGGCAACGAATCTGGTGATGCCTGCCGGTTTTGAGGTCGACCTCCAACAGGTAATAATTGTCCAGCGCGCGCAACACGCGATAGTGCAGGATAGCCTTTTTACTGCCGGGAACTTCGCGGTCGTAGGCATAGCTTTTGTTCTGTTTCTCGTTGCGCACCAAGTAGTGCGTCAGTTCCCCTTCGGGTTGGGGCGGACGGTTTTTCACTACCGCCCAATAGGTTTTCTTCACCTCACCGTTTTTAAACATTTCGTTGAGTCGTGCCAAAGCCTTACCGGTTTTGGCAAATATCACAAGACCGCTTACGGGGCGGTCCAGTCGGTGGGTTACACCGATGAAGACATTGCCGGGCTTTTGGTATTTCTCTTTGAGATACTGCTTTACGGTCTCCGAAAGCGGTGTATCGCCCGTTTTGTCTCCCTGAACAATCTCGGAAGCGGTCTTATTTACAACAATAAGGTGATTGTCTTCGTAAACGACAGTCATGCGTGGGGATTACATATTCATTCCACCATCTACCTGAATCACTTGTCCCGACACATACGACGACAGGTCCGAAGCAAGGAAAGTAGCCACGTCAGCCACATCTTGGGGAGTTCCGCCGCGACGCAACGGAATCTTCTTAGCCCATTCGGTTTTCACCTCTTCGGAAAGCGATGCCGTCATGTCGGTCATGATAAATCCCGGAGCAATAGCGTTGGCACGGATGCCGCGCGAACCCAACTCTTGTGCAATGGATTTAGCCAGTGCAATCATACCTGCTTTGGAAGCGGCGTAGTTGGCTTGTCCGGCATTGCCGTGCACACCCACCACCGATGCCATGTTGATGATACTGCCCTGTTTTTGGCGCATCATAATAGGCGTGCAGGCATGAATAAAGTTAAATGCCGACTTCAGGTTGACATTGATTACCATATCCCATTGCTGCTCGCTCATGCGCATCATCAGTCCGTCGCGTGTGATGCCGGCGTTGTTTACCAATATATCGATGCTGCCGAAGTCTTTGTGAATCTCGGCTACCACACGTGCAGCCTCTTCGAAGACAGCGGCGTTCGAAGCATATCCTTTGGCTTTTACGCCGAATGCTTCAAGCTCTTTCACGGTGTTTTCGGCATTCTCGTCGATGATTAAGTCGGTGAATGCAATGTTGGCTCCTTCCGAAGCATACTTCAGTGCGATGGCTTTACCGATACCGCGTGCGGCGCCGGTAACCACGGCAGTTTTACCTGTTAATAATCCCATAGTTGTTATTCTTAATGATGATAAATTCTAATGATTCTCTGTTCTGCGCAGTGCACCGAATACAATATTGATAACATACTTGCTCGACTCCGCGTCGCTGAGGTTAGCGCCTATCTGTCCGCGTATGTAGGGCACTTCGATACCCTTTACGCAGTAGTGCACCAGTTCGGCGGTGATACCTATGTCGTCAATCTGGAAGATACCCCGTTCCACTCCTTCGGTCAGCACTTTGCGGAACAACATAATTTCGTTGGCATCGAAGCGTTTGCGCACCTTTTCCACCCGCCAAATGTCGCGGAAGAAGTCGGCACGAAGCGTTCCGTTGCGGTAGACCACATCTTTGATAGTGTCTAACCGGGTATATATCATTTCAATGATTTTCTGGTCGGGGGAGATATTTTTTTCCACAACCTTCCGCATGGTGTCCGAAAGAATGTCGAGTTCGCTTTCCACCACAGCCGTATAGATATCTTCCTTACTTCTGAAATAGGTATAAAGCGTTCTTCGCCCTTTCTCGGAAGCAAGAGCTATATCGTTCATTGTGGTGTTTTCTATACCCATTCGGGCAAATAGCTGGCGCGCTACATCCACTAATTTAGCTTTCGTTTTCGACACTGCCATTAGCTTGTATGCTTTATTATTTGCGAGCAAAAGTAGTTTTTTTCTTGTTAACACACAAAAAAAGATATTATATAGTACATTTGCGCTTTCATTTAATCGTACAAAACCATGAATCAACCACTCGGACGCCCCAATGCCCGTGTAGATGTAGCCGATGTGCTACGCGGCCTCAGTGTGATGGGAATTATCATCCTGCACAGTGTAGAACATTTTAATTTCTATTCGTTTCCCGAACATCTGCCTTTTGCGTGGATGAAATTTACCGACACAGCCCTTTGGGACGGATTGTTTTTTACCTTTAGCGGCAAGGCATATGCTGTGTTTGCGCTGTTGTTTGGCTTTACGTTCTATATACAAGACGACAACCAGCGTCGTCGCGGCAAAGACTTCCGTCTACGTTTCTTGTGGCGACTGCTGGGGTTGTTGATTTTGGGACAGATTAATGCAGCTTTCTTTACAGGCGAAATCCTCACCATGTATGCTCTTTTGGGTTTTGTATTGCCGTTGTGCAGCCGCATGAGCAACCGCACGGTACTTATTGTCGCGGTGGTGTTGCTGCTACAGCCGGTGGATATAGGGCGACTGGTCTATGGCTTACTCAGTCCCGAACACGCTCCGGCACGCGACTGGGGTAACTATTACTTCGGATTGGCGTACCAAGTGCAAGCGGCAGGTAATTTTTGGGAGACCGTGCGCATGAATATGGGCATTGGACAGCTTGCCAACTTCGGCTGGGCTTACGAACACGGCAGGCTGACGCAAACCGCCGGACTTTTTCTGCTGGGCATGCTCGTAGGTCGTAAAGAGTATTTCCTATACAGCAACACACACGAACAGTTGTGGCTCAAAACCCTTGCCATTGCGCTGATAGCTTTCTTCCCTCTGCTGGGACTTTACAACATGCTACCCGATTATATCGACAACAAAGTGATTGCCACGCCGCTGTCGCAACTGCTCTACGCCTTCAAGAACCTCTGTTTCACAGCGGTGTTGGTGTGCGGTGCACTGATGTGGTTTTACCGCAGTCGTCGGCGCCACTTGCTGATGCGATTGGCACCCTACGGCAAAATGAGCCTGACCAACTACCTGTGGCAGTCCATTATGGGTTCGGCGCTGTTCTATCATTGGGGATTGGAACTGGGACGCTACATGGGCATCACCTACAGCTTCTTCTTCGGGATTGCCTTCGTGGGATTGCAGTGGTGGTTCTGCACGTGGTGGTTAAAGCGTTTCAGCCACGGTCCGTTTGAGGCGATATGGCGGAAATGGACGTGGATAAAACGTTGAAGATACCCTCTTCGTCCATGCCGCACAGGTGATAGAGTTGCGGTATGTCACCGTGTTCCACGAAGAAGTCGGGTACGCCGATGCGGTGCAGCACGGGTGTATATCCGTTGTCCGCCATAAATTCCAGTACGGCACTACCCATACCGCCTTTCAGCACTCCGTCTTCCACGGTTATCACACAGCGGTAGTTTCTACCGATTTCGTGTAGCATCTCCTCGTCCAGCGGTTTAACGAAACGCAGATCGTAATGTGCGATGCTTGTCCCGGGGTATACACCTTCGGCACGTTCAATGGCTTTGGCGGCAAGGTTGCCGAGGGGACCCAGTGTCACTACGGCAATCTCTTTGCCGTCTTTCAACTTGCGTCCTTTACCCACGGGTATCTCTTGGAGCGGACAGCGCCAGTCGGTCTGCACGCCTCTGCCGCGCGGGTATCGGATGACAAACGTACCCTTATCGGGCAACTGTGCGGTGTACATCAGCCGACGCAGTTCGTGCTCGTTCATGGGCGATGCGATGGTGAGGTTGGGGACGGGACGGAAGTAAGCCAAGTCGAACACCCCGTGATGAGTAGGTCCGTCTTCGCCCACCAATCCGGCACGGTCTAAGCAGAGCACCACCGGAAGCCCTTGCAGGGCAATATCGTGAATGACATTGTCGTAAGCACGTTGCATAAACGACGAGTAGATGTTGCAGAACGGTTGCATCCCCTCTTTGGCAAGTCCGCCCGAGAAAGTAGCTGCATGTCCTTCGGCAATGCCCACGTCGAAAGCGCGGGTAGGCATGGCTTGCATCATCAGGTTCATGGAACAACCGGTAGGCATGGCGGGTGTGATACCCACAATACGGGGATTCGCTTCGGCAAGCTCCACCAAAGTCTCGCCAAACACATCCTGATAGAGCGGCGGCAAGTTGTCGGTATCGGCTTTCAGTCGTTCGCCCGTTTCGGGATTAAACTTACCGGGGGCATGCCACACTTCGGGATTCTCTTCAGCGGGTTTGAAGCCTTTACCTTTTACGGTGTGCAGGTGGAGTATTTTGGGACCTTCCATCTCTTTGATGTCGCGCAAGATGCGTGCCACCTTCCGCACGTCGTGTCCGTCAATGGGACCGAAGTAGCGGATGTTCATCCCCTCGAAGATGTTTTGCTGTTGAGCCACCACGGACTTCAAGCTGTTGGCGAAGCGGATGAGTGCTTTGCGACGGTCTTCGTTGAGCAGTCCCACACGAAACAGCATACGCGACAATTTAAAGCGCAACAGGTTGTAGCGGTTGGACGTGGTGAGATTAAAGAGATATTGTTTCATGCCCCCCACGCTGCGGTCGATAGACATATCGTTGTCGTTAAGCACAATAAGCAGGTTGTTGGGGGTAGACGAAGCATTGTTCAGTCCCTCGAACGCCAATCCTCCGCTCATGCTACCGTCACCAATCACGGCAACGACGTGGCGGTTGGTTTCGCCTTTTTGTGCCGCGGCGACTGCCATACCCAATGCTGCCGATATGGAGTTGGAGGCATGTCCGGCAGTAAAGGTGTCATATTCGCTTTCGTCGGGCGAAGGGAAGGGACGTATTCCTTTGAAATGGCGGTTGGTGACAAAGGCTTCACGGCGTCCGGTAAGTATCTTGTGGCCGTATGCCTGATGTCCCACGTCCCACACAATGCGGTCGTAGGGAGTATTAAACACATAGTGCAACGCCACGGTCAGTTCTACGGTGCCAAGGCTTGCGGCAAAATGCCCCGGGTTGCACGACACCTCTTTTATTATATCTTGTCGCAACTCCTCGCACACTTGGGGGAGTTGCTCTGTGTTGAGTTGCCGCAGGTCGTCCGGGCTATTTAGGGTATGAAGCAAATCATCGCTTCTGTTATCAAGTTTCATTCGTTGCATCAGAATTACAAGGCACAAAAGTAGTGCTTTCTTTTTGATTATTCATATTCTTTGCGTCACGCAAGCCACATTGGGCGGTGCAACCGTCGCAAATGGTTTTGCCTTGTTTGTTTCTGCGATACGAGTGATAGAGGTGCAAAGCCGTCCAAGCTGCACATCCCAATAGTATGAAGACTACTGCCCATTGTTGCCAATCGTTCATATAAACAATCCTCCTATTTGATAAACGGCAAATGCCATGAACCATGCCAGCACCGTGGTGTAGACGGCGGCAAAGAGTGCCCACAGCCAACTGCCCGATTCGTTTTTAATAGCGGCAAAGGTAGCAAAGCAGGGGAAGTAGAGCAACACAAACACCATGTAAGCGTATGCCACCAGCGGTGTAATGGGGATACGCTCTGCAAGCGTGGAGGAGTCTGCATCCGAGTCGTTGGCATAGAGCACACCCATGGTGCTTACCACCAATTCTTTGGCACCCACGCCCGAGATAAGTCCCACGCCCAGTTGCCAGTCGAATCCCAGCGGTTTGATTACCGGTTCGATAGCCTTGCCTATTCTGCCTATATACGAATGTTCTTGTTGCGAAGCCACCGTGTCGTAGTCATTGTGGTCGGGGTAGTAGCCCAACGCCCATATCACCATGGAAGCCACCATAATAATACCGCCCATCTTGCGCAGGTATTGCGATCCTTTCTCCCACGTGTGGCGGAAGATTACCTTCATGGTGGGCATGCGGTAGGGTGGCAGTTCCATTACAAAGGGGGTATCGTCGCCCTTCACCAAGAAACGACTGAACAGTCGTGCCAGCAACACCGACAACAAGATACCTATGGCATAAATAGAAAGCAGCACCAACCCTCCGCCATGCGGAAAGAAGGCGCCTATCAGCAGCAGGTAGATAGGCAGACGGGCACTGCACGACATCAGCGGATTGATAAGCATGGTGATGAGTCGGCTTTTGCGGTTCTCAATGGTACGCGATGCCATGATAGCGGGAACGTTGCACCCAAAGCCCATCACAAGAGGGATAAACGACTTACCGTGGAGTCCCATTTTGTGCATTATCTTATCCATGATAAAGGCGGCGCGCGCCATGTAACCCGAGTCTTCCATGAGGGAGATGCAGAAGTAGAGGATTAGGATGTTTGGCAAGAAGACAATAACGCCCCCCACTCCACCAATGATGCCGTCCACCAGCATATCCTTCAGCGGACCTTCGGTCATGTTGGCACGGATAAAGTCACCCAGCACGCCCACCAGCCAGTCTATGGCACGCATGGGGTAGTCGCCCAGCACAAAGGTGCCTTCGAACATCAGGAACATCAGCAGGAAAAAGATGGGGAATCCCCACACCCTGTGCGTCACGATGAGGTCGATAATGCGGGTTGTGTATTGGGTATCTTGGTGATTGTCGAGAAAAGTCTCTTTCAGGGCACCGCTGATAAAGCCGTATTTGGCGTCGATGATAGCCTGTTCGCTATCTTCTTTCAGCGATTCGCGGATGCGGCGACGTTCTTTGTCGCGTCGGGCGATGATGTCGGTACCGTTGGGAAGGGTTAAGGTAAACTTCTCCAGTTCGGGATCGTTCTCCATGAGTTTAATCGCCAGAAAGCGGGTGGAGTATTTGTGCCGTATCGCTTCGTTTTCGCAGATAGCGGCTTTTACGGCTTCGATGCTGCGCTCCAGTTCCGGTCCGTGGTTGATATGGATATGACGGTAGGTCGTCTGCTGTGCATCACCCTCTTCGTAGAGGGCGATAACGGCGGCAAAAAGCTCTTCGATACCTTTGCCCGTACGCCCCACCGTAGGTATCATCGGTACGCCCAGTAGTTGTCCCAAGGTGACATAATCCAGCACGTTGCCGCTGTTTTCCAGTTCGTCGAACATATTGAGAGCGGCGACTATGCGCACGTTCATATCGATAAGCTGTGTGGTGAGATAGAGGTTGCGCTCCAAGTTGGTGGAGTCGAGCACATTGATAATGATGTCGGGGGTTTTGTCGATGATGTGTCGACGCACATAGAGTTCTTCGGGACTGTATGCCGAGAGCGAGTAGGTGCCGGGCAGGTCGACAATACGGAAGTGGTAGCCTTGCGTATCGAAATAGCCTTCTTTGGCATCGACCGTGACACCGCTGTAGTTGCCCACATGTTCGTGTGCCCCCGAAGCGATGTTGAACAAGGATGTTTTTCCGCAATTGGGATTGCCCACCAAAGCGACGTTTATGGTACGGCTTTCGCGCATAATGATGCGCTGATACTCCTCTTCTCCCAGATGAAGGTGAGGTTGATTCCGAGTGGTATGTGTAAATTGGTTGGCGGTATCTTTAGCTTCCTGTTCGCTAACAACCTCTATAAGTTCGGCTTCTTGGCGTCGCAGGGAGATTTCGTAGCCCATTACTTTATATTTCACGGGGTCTTTGAGTGGGGCATTGAGTATTACTTCAACCATTTTACCTTTAATAAACCCCATTTCTACAATTCGTTTCCGAAATCCTCCGTGGCCAAGTACTTTTACGATGACTCCTTTTTCGCCGGTTTTCAAGTCAGACAAGCGCATATCACTGTTTTCCTTTAATTTGCCACAAAGGTAAGGCAATTATTCGGGAGTAGCCAAATTATTTAGATTGTTTTTAAATTATGAGGTTGAGTTATGAGTTTTTTGAGTTCGGATGCAAGCTCAAAACTAAGAAACTCTTCTCAGTGCCATATGCATCCAGCCCCAAATACCCAACACAATCACCAGCAATGTCTGCACTCCGTGCACTATCAGCGCAAAGGTGCCCGCATCGGTGGCGTTAATGCCATAAAGCATCATCATGGTGATGACGGCAAAGTGCCACGGACCGGCACCGTTGGGCGTAGGTACCAGCACGGCAAATGTTCCGCCGACAAACATTACCAGACCGGCAAGCGCCGAAAGATGAGAGGTAAACGCAAAGCAGTAAAAAGCGAGGTAGAAATGCAGGAAGTAGCACACCCAAATACCCACAGTGTAAAGCACAAAAAGCGGGAAATTGCTTACCCGCCGCACCGAAGCAATGCCTTCCCACACGCTGTGAGCCATACCTTTAACCTTTTCGAAAAAAGAGAGTGTGCGCAGCAGATAGTAAAGCAACACCCCCACCCCAATGAGGCAAAACAACACGACGTAAAACCATACCGACGTAAACAAGTGCATCAGCGACGGAATCTTGGTGCCCGTCTGCTCGAAAAAGGTCAGGAACACGGGCATCTGTACCACAAACGTCACTCCCGTAATAAGTGCCATGCAGAGCATATCGATTATTCGCTCGGTTACCACGGTACCCAGCGACTTGCCGAACGGTACATCGTCGTACTTGGCGAGTGCACCGCAACGCGACACCTCGCCTACACGCGGCAATATCAGATTCGTTGCATACGAGATAAACACAGCATCCACACAGTCTGCCGTACGAGGAAACGCCCCCAACGGAGCCAGTGTCTGCTTCCAGCGCAAACCACGCAACACGTGGCTAAGTAAACCGAAGAGAAGTGCCGCCAACATCCAGTCCCACCGAGTGCCGTAGTGCAACACTTCGAGTGCACGGTCGAAATCGAAATCCCGATAAACCCAATAGAGGACAAAACCGCCCAATATCAACGGAAGCACCACCTTTAAGGCTCTTTTTATCTGTTTATTCATACCAATATTTTCTTCTTAGAACGCAAACACCTACCTTTGCAGCTCACAAAAGTAATGATTTCCGATACATGAAGGTAGTAAAGCCTAAAAAGTTTCTTGGTCAGCACTTCTTGAAAGACCTCAAAGTAGCGCAAGACATAGCCGACACCGTAGACGCCTGTCCCGAACTTCCTGTTTTGGAAGTAGGACCGGGTATGGGCGTATTGACACAGTTTCTCATCTCCAAGAACCGCCCTCTTAAGGTAGTGGAAGTCGATTACGAATCGGTTGCCTACCTGCGCGGTACCTACCCGCAGCTCGAAGAGCACATCATCGAAGACGACTTTCTCACCATGAAACTCGACCGCACCTTCGACGGTAAGCCTTTTGTGCTGACGGGTAACTATCCCTACAACATCTCCAGCCAGATATTTTTCAAGATGCTGGACTACAAAGAGCTGATTCCCTGCTGCACCGGTATGATTCAGAAAGAGGTAGCTCAACGCATCGCCGCCGATCCGGGCAACAAAACCTACGGCATATTAAGTGTGCTGATACAGGCGTGGTACAACGTGGAGTATCTTTTCACGGTCGAACCGCACGTGTTCAACCCGCCCCCTAAAGTACAGAGTGCCGTTATCCGCATGACGCGCAACGACGTCCGCACGTTGGGCTGCGACGAAAAACTATTTCGCCAAATCGTAAAAACCACCTTCAACCAACGTCGCAAAACGTTGCGCAACTCCATTAAACCCATCCTCGGGAAAGATACCCCGCTGACTGTAGACCCGCTGTTCGACCGTCGCCCCGAACAACTTTCGGTGCACGAGTTCATCGCCCTTACTAACCGGGTACAACAAGCGCTGGCGTAAATCCTATATTCACAAAAGACAGCATTAAGCCTGTTTTAGCAGCATTGTGTCACAGTTTTGCCTTTTCGGCTAACCGACACTTTGCAGAAAACGTGCCTTTAAATCGCACGTTATGCGTTATCTGCCGCTACTCAACGAACCAACTCGGCGGAAACAACGAATCAATTCGGCGAAAACAACGAATCATCTGCACGGAAACAACGAACTGTCGACGGGAAAACAATGAATCAACTGCGAGCTTAGAAAATTATCTCGGCACGTTAAGCTGTATATCCCGGCAAATTGTTGCGTTAACTCGGCAAGTTATCGCGTTAACTTGCCGGGATAATTTCATAAGCTCGTTTTTGGAGCTGTTTTTTTGCGCTGAACGTGCTTTCTGTTTTTTGACATTATTTTTTTATATCTTTCTGTGAGTATGCGTATTAAGGCACTATTTTTACATAGTTTAACGCGCTATACTCGCACGAAAGTCACCGAGCCGCATCTTAGCCCGAAAAAGAGCCGTTTTTCGAGGCTTCGTTTGACAAAGTGTCAAGGTGACAAAAAGACAAAAGCGAAGAAAAAGAAACGATAGATTGTACAATAAAAAGGAATGGTTACCTTTGTCGGAGAATAATCATTATAAATACCACTCTTATGAAAACCAAGATTTTTATCGCCGTCTTAATAGGCATCCTTCTGGTCGCCAGCTACCATATCGTCCAACGGAAAAAGCTAAAAGAATACGTAGAAATTCTTACCACCCTCCTCGAAACCAGAAAGTCGCACGACCTCTATATGAAACGATGCATGGATTTCTATAACGAGGCAGGCACAATAGATTCTTTAAAAGCCAGAGAAATCTGTTCGTGCATATACCGGAAAGCTTTCGACATCGATTCCAACTTCGTGTACTTAGAAGGAAAAGAGATGGAAGATTACGTGAATGCTCACATAGAATCTTATGTGGCATGTATAGAAGCGGCGGCGGACTTCTGAGGAAAGAAACCTTGTGAATTTATAATTTATGAATGTGGTTGTATATTCTCTATTTTGCAATAGCAAAGAAGCTGATGCTTCACAGAAAAGCGTAGTTCTAAATATTTAACGTACCTTTGTGTCTCCAATTTAATGAACGGTTATGATTGTAGACGAACGAACCAGTCGCCACGAACATGTACTTGACGTGGCACGACAAATGATGACTGCGGCGCGCACTGCGCCCAAAGGCAAAGGCATCGACCTCCTTGAGATTGCTATGATTACAGACGGCGAACGCAACACGCTGTCGAACAAAATGATTGCGATTGCCGAAGAAACCGGCATGACCTTCTTTCTGCGCGATGCCACCAATGTACTCCAAGCCGAATGTATTATAATAATAGGTACGCGCGCGAAAGAACAAGGCTTGAACTGCGGACACTGTGGCTCGCCTATCTGCGGCAAACGTCCGCATGGAGTGCCTTGCGCTATAAATAGCGTAGATGTGGGCATCGCCATAGGCTCCGCTTGTGCTACCGCCGCCGACTTACGAGTAGACACACGCGTAATGTTCTCGGCAGGACTGGCAGCTCAACAATTAGGCTGGCTCACCGACTGCACACAAGTGTATGCCATCCCCGTAAGCGCATCATCCAAAAACCCCTTCTTCGACCGGAAGTAATTGGTGATATTAGCAAATTAGCACATTAGCACATTATTATTTATGGGATACGTAGTAGGATTTCCGCTTAAAGCCGGAATAGAGAAAGATTTGCAACTCAATTTTGGTAAGAATATCACCGAGCAAGTAGAGGTACGCACCCCCCACTTACCTGCCGAATGGGCACCCCAAAGCGGCGTGCAACTGACATGGCCGCATGACGGCACCGACTGGGCATACATGCTCGACGAAGTACAAGCATGCTTCGTAAACATTGCACGCGAGATAGCACGCCGCGAACTGCTGCTCATCGTCACTCCCGATGTGGAAGCAGTAAAACAACAGATTGCCGAAGAGGTCAATATGGATAATGTACGCTTCCTCGCCTGCGACACCAACGATACGTGGGCACGCGACCACGGCGCTATCACCCTGCAAGATACCGAAGAACCTTCGCTGCTGGACTTCACCTTCAACGGTTGGGGACTGAAGTTCGCATCCGACAAAGACAATCGCATCACCCGCCATGCCGTAGAAGCAGGCGCATTGCACGGCAGATATGTCAACCGTCTGGGCTTTGTGCTCGAAGGCGGAAGCATCGAAAGCGACGGCATGGGAACCCTGCTCACCACCTCGCAATGTCTGCTTTCGCCCAACCGCAACGGAGCCATGAACCAAGGCGACATCGAAGAATATCTGCTCAGCGCGTTTCATCTGCAACGAGTGCTGTGGCTCGACCACGGTTATCTCGCAGGCGACGATACCGACAGCCATATCGACACACTGGCACGCTTTTGCAGTACCGACACCATTGCCTACGTACAATGTACCGACAGCTGCGACGAACACTACGCCGAACTCCTACGAATGGAAGAGCAGTTGAAAAGCTTCCGCACCCTCGACGGCGAACCTTACCGCCTCTTGCCCCTCCCCATGGCGGACTGCATAGAAACCAACGGCGAACGGCTACCTGCCACGTATGCCAACTTCCTGATACTAAACGACGCCGTGCTCTACCCCACTTATGCTCAACCCGCCAACGACGCACGGGCAAAGGAAGTGCTGCAAGAGGCGTTCCCGCGTCACGAACTTATCGGCATTGATTGCAGCGCACTCATCAAACAGCACGGTTCGTTGCACTGCGTCACCATGCAATATCCCAAAGGGGTACTTGTATAAAACATATTTTTAAAGATAGAGAAAACAGACCTATGGAGAAAAGAATCATAAAAGCAGGATTGGTACAACAAACCTGCACGGCAGACATAGAAGCGAATAAAGCCAATCTGGAACGTAACATCGCCGCGTGCGTGCAGCAAGGTGCGCAATTGGTGGTGCTGCAAGAGCTTCACAATTCGCTTTACTTCTGCCAAACAGAGAATACCGCACTATTCGATCTTGCCGAAAGCATCCCCGGCATCTCTACCGATTACTACGGCGAGATTGCCCGCAAGCACGGCATCGTATTGGTGACATCGCTCTTTGAAAAGCGCGCTGCGGGACTGTATCACAACACTGCCGTAGTGCTGGACAGCGACGGAAGCATCGCCGGTAAATACCGCAAGATGCACATCCCCGATGACCCCGCTTACTACGAAAAGTTCTACTTCACGCCGGGCGACTTGGGCTTCGAACCTATCGATACCTCGCTGGGCAAACTAGGCGTACTGGTATGTTGGGACCAATGGTACCCCGAAGCAGCCCGTCTCATGACACTGCGGGGAGCCGAATTGCTGATATATCCCACCGCCATTGGCTGGGAAAGCAGCGACACCGAAGCCGAAAAACAACGCCAACTCAGTGCGTGGATTATCTCGCAACGTGCCCATGCTGTTGCCAACGGAGTACCGGTGATTGCCGTTAACCGAGTGGGGCACGAACCCGACCCGTCGAGACAAACCCGTGGCATACAGTTCTGGGGCAACAGTTTCGTAGCCGGACCGCAAGGCGAACTGCTGGCGGAAGCAAACAACGAACGCCCCGAGAATCTCGTGGTAGAGATTGACTTGGAGCGTTCGGAAAACGTGCGCCGTTGGTGGCCGTTTCTGCGCGACCGGCGCATAGATGCTTACGAGGGTCTGACTCGCAGATTCTTGGACTAACAACCCTTGTGGGTCATCATGTTTAATACCAATTTATCGGTTTCGTTCATCCCGACGGAACCGATTTTTGTTAGGTTACGGATGCTCTTGTCCACATTTTCTTCGATGATGCCTTCCACCGAAGTTACGCACTTCTGTTCCATGGCAAGCATCGCCGAAAGCACAGCAGTAGATACTCCGCTGGTAACCTTGAGTGCACAACTGGGTTTGGCGCCGTCGCAAATCATACCGGTGAGGTTCGCCACCATGTTTTGCACGGCAAACGACACCTGTTCGTACGTGCCGCCCATGAGGTAAGTGATACCGCAACTACTTCCGGTAGCCGCCACCACACAACCGCACAGTGCAGACAGTCGTCCCAAATGTTGCTTGATGTAAATAGCCGTAAGGTGACTCAACGTAAGGGCACGTATCAGTTGCTCTTCGCTTGCCTGATGCTCTTCGGCATAAACCACCACCGGCAACGT
>JAISHU010000043.1 GCA_031262385.1 Mediterranea sp. (in: CFB group bacteria) | reverse complement strand
CCGGCATTCGTAAGCGACGAACCCAGTCCCGCAGGCATCGTAAAGATGCTTTCGGCTACACCTTATATATATGGTAAGCGCATCGCCGTGCTTACCCCGCAAGTAGAAGGCATTGCCGAGCCGGATGTGGTACCCCGCTTTGTGGCGGGACTGGAAGAGACAGGCATGACGGTAGAGCGTATCTCCGCATACGTTACCCGCGCTACGCCCTCCGAATGGCAGGAGGAGGCTTGCCGGCTTATTCACCGCAAAGAGGTGGAATGTGTAGTCTTTACCAGCGGTACGGAGATAAGCGTACTGCTTCATGCTCTTTCCTTGTACACTCCCGATATACATGCTTTTTTGGCAGACATACGCATCGTTTGCTACGGTCCTTACACGGCTTCGCACGCCCGTAAACTGGGCTTGCCGGTCGATTTTGTGTCCGCACATTTTGGCTCGTTCGGCGAATTTACCCGCTCTTTAACGGAGTTTTATAGTTAACGTGTTGGCTTACTAATCAGAATGTTCTACCTTTGCCGCCATTATTAAAGCATGCCTCTCTAAGGAATAACCCCCTTACGACAGAGCTTATAGTGCAACGAAATTTATTAAAATCATTACTAAATGTCTAAAGAAATCTTCTCTGAGCTGCCTTACAAAGTGGCAGACATTACGCTTGCCGACTTCGGTCGCAAGGAAATCGAACTGGCAGAACAAGAAATGCCCGGCCTGATGGCTCTTCGCGAAAAGTATGGAGAAACCAAACCGCTAAAAGATGCCCGTATCATGGGTTCTTTGCACATGACCATCCAAACGGCGGTACTCATTGAAACGTTAGTGCACTTGGGTGCCGAGGTACGCTGGTGCTCGTGTAACATATATTCTACCCAAGACCATGCGGCTGCGGCAATTGCGGCAAGCGGCGTGGCTGTATTTGCTTGGAAAGGCGAGACCTTGGCGGACTATTGGTGGTGCACGTTACAGGCACTCAACTTTGGCGGCGGCAAAGGTCCTACGGTAATTGTGGACGACGGAGGCGATGCCACCATGATGATACACAACGGCTATGCTGCCGAAGACGATGCCACCGTGTTGGATAAACTGGCACATGCAGAAGACGAGATAGAGCTGAACGCACTCTTGAAACGGGTGCTTGCCGTAGATGCTACCCGCTGGCATCGCGTATCGGCGGAGATAAAAGGTGTTTCCGAAGAGACCACTACCGGTGTACACCGTCTGTATCAGATGCAGCAAGAGGGTAAACTGCTATTCCCCGCATTTAACGTCAACGATTCGGTCACCAAGTCGAAGTTCGACAACCTGTACGGTTGCCGCGAGTCACTTGCCGACGGTATCAAACGTGCCACCGACATTATGATTGCCGGTAAGGTAGTGGTGGTGTGTGGCTATGGCGATGTAGGTAAAGGCTGCGCGCAGTCCATGCGTTCGTACGGCGCACGTGTATTAGTGACGGAGATAGACCCTATCTGCGCATTGCAAGCGGCAATGGAAGGCTACGAAGTGGTAACCATGGAGGATGCTTGCAGCGAGGGCGACATTTTTGTGACCTGTACAGGCAATATCGACATCATCCGCATCGACCACATTGAGCGAATGAAAGACCAAGCCATCGTTTGCAACATCGGACACTTCGATAACGAGATTCAGGTGGATGCGTTGAAACGCTACAAAGGCATCAAACAGGTAAATATCAAGCCGCAAGTTGACCGCTACTATTTCCCCGACGGACACAGCATCATCTTGTTGGCGGACGGACGATTGGTGAACTTGGGTTGTGCCACCGGACACCCTTCGTTTGTGATGAGCAACTCGTTTACCAACCAAACATTGGCGCAAATCGAACTCTATACCAAGCATTACGAGAAAGGTGTTTACCTGCTTCCCAAACAGTTGGACGAAGAGGTAGCACGTTTGCATCTCGGTAAGCTGGGTGTGAAGCTCACCCAACTGACTCCCGCACAGGCGGCATATATCGGAGTTACCGTAGAAGGTCCCTTCAAAGCTGAATATTATCGTTATTAATAAAGCTTGGATTACCAAGTAAAACACACTAAACTCATGAAAAAGTACCTGCCCGACCTTGTGGTCATCCTGATTTATGTAGCGTTATCGTTTGCCTATTTCTTTCCGGCGGACATAGAAGGACGCGTATTGTTTCAGCACGACACTGTGGCCGGTGCAGGCGCCGGTCATGAGATTGCCGAGTATAACAAGGAAACGGGAAAGACTTCCCGTTGGACTAATGCCTTGTTTGGCGGCATGCCTACTTACCAGATTGCACCCAGCTACGATTCCACCCGTCCGCTCAAATGGGTACAAAACGTCTATCAACTCAATTTGCCCTCGTATGTGTGGCTGACGTTTGTGATGATGATAGGCTTCTTTATCCTGCTTCGTGCCTTCGGTATTCCGGTATGGCTGGCGGGCTTGGGAGGATTGTTGTGGGCGTTCTCTTCTTACTTTTTCATATTGATTTCGGCGGGACACCTTTGGAAGTTTATCACGCTTGCCTACATACCGCCCACAATAGCAGGGGTAGTGCTGGTTTATCGCGGACGTTGGCTGCTCGGAAGTATCCTTACCACGCTGTTCGTGGCACTTCAGATACTCTCCAACCACATGCAGATGAGTTATTACTTTCTGTTTGTGATGCTCTTTATGGCGATTGCTTACGGCGTGGAAGGCTACCGCAACAAAAGGTTACCGCAATTCTTTAAGTCCACTGCCGTGCTGGCGGTTGCTGCACTTATCGGGGTTTGTATCAATTTGTCCACTCTGTATCACACCTATGAATATAGCAAAGAGACCATGCGCGGCAAAAGCGAACTGGTGGAGACCGGACACGCGGCTACGCAGGCGAGTGGCGGATTAGACCGCGATTACATCACACAGTGGAGTTACGGTATCGGCGAAACGCTGACGCTGTTGGTACCCGATTACAAAGGAGGTGCCAGCGTTCCGTTGTCGCAAAACGCTGCGGCAATGAAACAGGCAAATCCGATGTATGCCGGTTTATATAACTCATTGCCGCAATACTTCGGTACGCAGCCGGGCACGTCGGGGCCGGTCTATGTAGGTGCTTTTGTGCTCTTCCTGTTTATCTTGGCTTGTTTCCTTGTAAAAGGACCGATGAAGTGGGCGCTGTTGGGTGCCACGCTTTTCTCCATTCTGCTGTCGTGGGGAAAGAACTTTATGCCGCTTACCGACCTGTTTATCGACTATATGCCGATGTACAACAAATTTCGTGCGGTATCGTCTATCCTTGTGATTGCCGAATTTACCATCCCCCTGCTGGCTATTTTGGGCTTGAAGCGACTGTTGGACGAACCGACGTTGCTCAAAACCGAACGAAAAGCATTTATCGTCAGCTTGGCGGTAACTGCCGGTATTGCTTTGTTGCTCTATCTTTCACCCTCTTTGTTGGGCAACTCCTTTGTTCCGGCGCGTGAGTCGCAAATGCTGCAAAATGCCGTTGCTCAAAACATGATACCTGCCAACGAGCTATCCGGTATCTTGACGAATCTGAGCGATATGCGTGCCTCCATGGTAAGCTCCGATGCAGGTCGTAGTTTGATTATCATCCTCATCGGCACTGTGCTGTTGGTACTTTGCTGTCGCGGAAAGCTAAGTCGTCCGTTAACCATAGCCGGCATTGCACTGTTGTGCGTAGTCGATATGTGGGGCGTCAACAAGCGCTATCTCAACGACAGCCAGTTTGTACCGGCTTCGGCAAATACCGAAAACTTCAAGAAAAGTACTGCCGACGAATACATACTGAAAGATACCACGCCCAACTATCGGGTGCTGAATTTTGCCGATGACACCTTCAACGAAAACAATACTTCGTATTGGCACAAAAGCATCGGTGGTTATCATGCAGCCAAATTGCGTCGTTATCAAGAGTTGATAGAACGTCACATTTCGCCCGAAATGCAAACCATCGCTCAAGTCGGCGGACGAATGGACGACCTGTCGCCTGCAAAGATAACTGTACTCAATATGCTCAACACCAAATACTTTATCTTCCCCACGCAGGGAGGAGGTACCGTGCCGGTAGAAAACCCCTACGCATACGGCAACGCATGGTTTATTGACAGTGTGGACTATGTACAGAATGCCAATCAAGAGATAGAAGCCTTGGGCGAAGTGCTGCCCGACGAAACGGCGGTGGTTGACGTCCGCTTTAAGGAACTGCTGCGCGGAGTTACCGCACTGCACAACGACACACTCGCCACTGTGAAACTGACAAGTTACGAACCCAACCATTTGGTTTACGAAACCAACAACAGCGCCGACGGTGTGGTGGTATTCTCCGAAATATATTATCCCGACGGCTGGATAGCCACGATAGACGGACAGCCCGTCGATATAGCCCGTGCCGACTACGTACTGCGCACCCTCTATGTGCCGGCAGGACAGCACACCATCGAAATGCGTTTCGACCCCAAGAGCCTGCATGTCACCGAAGGCATTGCGTACGGCGGATTGGTGCTGCTGTTGATAGGGACACTATGGCTGATTGTAACGGCTATCCGGAAGAGACGGAAATAGAGAACTTATGCAACGCATTCTGGTAGTTGAAGATGAACATCGTGTAGCCGATTTACTGAAGAACGGACTGGAGGAGAACGGTTATCAGGTAATGGTAGCCTACGACGGCGAAATGGGACTGCGTTTGTTTCGTACACATACGTTCGACCTTGTGATTTCCGACATCATCTTACCTAAGATAGACGGCTTCGGCGTATGCAAAGAAATCCGTAAAGTCAATCCTCACATCCCCATACTGATGCTGACGGCGTTGGGGTCGACCGACGACAAGTTGGACGGCTTCGATGCCGGTGTCGACGATTACATGGTAAAGCCGTTCGACTTTCGCGAACTTTTTGCCCGCATCAAAGTGTTGCTGAAACGGCGAAGAGACCCTGTGGTCGTCGAACCGCAAGCACTGCACTACTCCGATTTGCATATCGACCTGCGCGGTAAGAATGTGACGCGCGACAACATCCCCGTCAAGCTGTCGCCCAAGGAGTATAACCTGCTGGTGTACATGGTGGAAAATGCCGAACGGGTGCTGAGTCGCATAGAGATAGCCGAGAAGGTGTGGAGCACTCACTTCGACACCGGAACCAATTTTATAGATGTCTATATCAACTACCTGCGTAAAAAGATTGACCGCGACTTTGCCGTCAAACTCATTCACACCAAGCCCGGAATGGGGTTTGTGTTAAGCGATAAGTTATGAAAATCCGCACCGCTCTTACGCTGCGTTATGCAGGTATTACTGCCGCCGTCTTCCTGCTGTTTGTCACCACTGTTTATTATGTAAGCGAACAATCGCGTAGCAACACCTTCTTTCGCGACTTAAAGAGCGAAGCCGTCACCAAGGCACATCTGTTTCTCAATAATCAGGTCGATGCCGAAACCATGCAGTCTATCTATCTCAACAACACCAAGTTTATCGACGAAGTGGAAGTGGCTGTCTACGACATTCGTTTCCACATGCTTTACCACGATGCGTTGCAGAGCGACATCATCAAAGAGACGCCGGAGATGCTGCAACGCATCATCGACAAGAGGGAGATTGATTTTCGGGTAGACAAGTATCAGGGTGTGGGCATTATCTATCCGTTCGGCGGAAAAGAGTACATCGTTACCGCTGCCGCCTACGACGGCTATGGTTATGCCAAGCAGCACACCTTGGAGATGACACTGTTACTGCTGTTGATAGGCGGACTGACGTTGTTGATTGTGGTAGGATATATTTTGGCAGGTCATGCCATAGCCCCCATGGATGCACTGTTGGTACGGTTGAAGAAATCGTACGACGACCAGAAAATGTTTGTGAGTAATGTGTCGCACGAACTGCGCACCCCTATGGCAGCTCTTTCGGGCGAGTTGGACTTGGCTTTGCAGAAAGAGCGTACGCCGCAGCAATACCGGCGCTCCATAGAACATGCACTGCAAGATGCGCAGCGCGTCATCAAGTTGATTACCGGACTGCTGAATCTGGCTAAAACGGATTATGAATTTGCACAAATCAAACAAGAAGAGGTGCGTTTGGACGAACTCCTGCTTGATGCCCGCTCGCTGGTGCTGCGTGCCTATCCCGACTATCACATAGAAATACTGTTCGAGCAAGAAGCCGACGACGACAGAGTACTCACCGTGGTAGGCAACAGCTATCTGCTTACCACCGCCTTTGTCAATCTGATAGAAAACAATTGCAAATATTCGGACAACCGCACTTCCCTCATCCAAATCTCTTATTGGGAGCAGTGGGCAATTCTACGTTTCACCGACGACGGCATAGGTATGTCCGAACAAGATAAGGATAATCTTTTCCGCCTGTTTTATCGGGGTAATAACGGAAGCAAAGCCGCCGGATATGGCATCGGCATGGCGCTGACGCAGAAGATAGTAACACTCCACAAAGGCGAAATATCAGTCTATTCGCAAGAAGGAGAAGGGACAACTTTTGTGGTGAAGCTGTTGCATGTGAATTGAAAAGTCGGGGAAAATCCGTATTGAGTCGAGTTTGGAGATACTGTAGATTTCTTTTTCTACATTGCCGATACCTTATTGCTCCGATTTGCGCGTTAACAAGTCAATCATCATAATGGAAGGACCAACTGTCAATAGTGATGCCCATATGGAAAATTGAAAATTAATTACCTCGAATTGCCCAAGAATCAACAATACTAAAACGGCAATGCAAAAGAAAGCACATAGGAAGAAACCAATATTCAATGTCCAATTTTTGCCTTTTTTAAATAATATGGCAAAAGTCACAATACTCGTTATGACTCCCACGGCACAAAGAAAATATTCAATGAAACCGGAGGCTTTAAATAATCCTATTAATGACAGAGATAAATATACAGAAATAAGGATTATAGGTATAAACTTTTTCAAAGCTTTCATTATCGTAAAAATTAGAGTTAAAATGGACTTCTAAGAAGCTGTTTGAATTATAAAATAGTAATACAATATATTGAATATAAGTTTATTAATTGGGTGTTGTTTCGTGGCTTTATGGTTTCCAAGACATAAATTATGAACAATTATCCAACCAACCTAACTGATAAACAGTGGCAAGTTATAAAGAATATCGTAGAACCCAAAGAAAGCGCAAATTTAACAAGTTATTCAATAAATTCAAAACAGCTTCTAATTAATCTGTCCACGCACCGCCTAATTAGCATATTGTTACATTATTTTCCATTTATGTATCACAATATCGAAATGTTGCGCTTTCTGCTAACTCGTACTTTGTAGAAAACGTGCCTTTAAACCGCACGCTATGCATTATCTTCCGCTACTTAACGAACCAACTCGGCGAAAACAACGAATCAACTCGGCGGAAACAACAAATCATCCGCACGGAAACAACGAACTGTCGACGCGAAAACAACGAATTAACTGCCGGCTTACGAAATTATCTCGGCAAGTTAGTCTGTATATTCCGGCAAATTGTTGCGTTATCCCGGCAAGTTATCACGCTAACTCGGCAAGATAATTTCATAAAGTCCTTTTTGGGGCTGTTTTTTCGCGCTGAAGGCGCTTTTTGTATTTTGACATAATTTCCTCGTATCTTTCTGTGAATGCGCTAATTAAGTAGTCTATTTTACATAGTTTAACGCGCTATACTGCCCACGAAAGTCACGAAGCCGTACTTTAGTCCGAAATAAGCCCGTTTTTCGAGGGTTCGTTTGACGTTTTGACACTTTGACAAGAAATGCGTCGCCGCAGAGGGCGTTCTCCTCTGATGCAGTGTCTCTGCTTTGTAAAGCCATGAATTGCCGCCTTTTTTAAAAAAGAATTAGAAATCCGAAAGGCGGCAGTCAACAGTTTTAGAGAATATTCCGTACTTTTGTCTCGATTTATAAAAAACCAAAAATTATGTATCAGATGCACATTCCTACCAACACTATATTTGGTGTCGGTACTTTAAACACACTTCACAAGCAGGCTTTGCCCGGTCGTAAAGCGATGATTGTGATTTCCAACGGTAAGTCTACCCGCGTTAACGGGTATTTAGACCGAGTACAGCAACAGTTGACCATGGCGGACATTGCGTTTGTGGTGTTCGACAAGGTACAACCCAATCCGCTCAAAGCTACGGTGGAAGAGGGGGCAGCCTTTGCCCGCGACAACCGTTGCGACTTTATTGTGGCATTGGGCGGCGGCAGCGTAATGGATGCTGCCAAAGTAATGGCGATGTTTGCTAACGAAACCGGCGACTTGTGGGACTTTGTTACCTCGGGC
This sequence comes from Mediterranea sp. (in: CFB group bacteria), assembly GCA_031262385.1. Lineage (GTDB taxonomy): Bacteria > Bacteroidota > Bacteroidia > Bacteroidales > Bacteroidaceae > Bacteroides. The sequence continues at coordinate 14,431 of JAISHU010000043.1, read as the reverse complement.
ACCGGCAAACGAATGCCGCGGCAAGGTAAAGCCATGCCTGTGGTAGCCATCACCACTACGGCGGGAACAGGCTCGGAGGTCGATACGTATGGTGTAATCACAAATCCCGAAACGAACGAGAAAATAGGCTTGGGATGGAGCGATATGTTTCCCGTATTGGCTATCGTAGACCCCGAACTGATGCTTACCGTACCGCCTGCATTCACGGCTTATCAAGGTTTTGATGCCTTGTTTCACTCCACCGAAGGATATATCTCGCGCGTAGCCAATCCGGTAAGCGATATGTTTGCGCTGAAAGCCATTGAGAACGTCAGCCGTAATCTGGCTACCTGCGTAAACGACGGACAAAATCTGGAAGCGCGCGAGAAAGTAGCTTTCGGTAACACACTGTCGGGCTATCAAATGGATGCCGGCAGCACATCGAGCAAGCACTCGCTGGAGCATGCCATGAGCGGTTATCATCAGGAGTTGCCGCATGGTGCCGGACTGATTATGCTAAGCGTGGCTTACTATACCCACTTTATCAACGCACATGCTTGCGACGACCGCTTCATCGATATGGCGCGAGTGATGGGTATTGCCGATGCAAACAAACCGCAGGACTTTATCACCGCGTTGGTGCGACTGCAAGAAGCGTGCGGTGTAGCCGACCTCAAGATGTCGGACTACGGCATACAGCCCTCCGAGTTTTTGACGTTGGCGAAGAATGCCAAAAGTGCTATGGGGAGTCTCTTTGAATGCGACCGCATCGAACTGTCCGACGAAGATTGCGTGGCTATTTATCAGGCGGCGTACAAATAAACGCATAGTATCCTAAATAAAAAACGACTTGCGCAGCACAGTTACCTGTTCTGCTCAAGTCGTTTTCTTATTTGTGGGAAGAGATGCTTAGAAACGGTTTCTTAATCTTTTTCTTTCTTCAACTCTTCGAAGATCAATCCTTCCAGTTCGTCGGCAAGTTCGGGATTGTCGGCAAGCAGTTGTTTGGTGGCATCGCGTCCTTGTCCCAGCTTGGTCTCTTTGTAGCTGTACCACGAACCGCTTTTCTTGATAACACCCAAGTCTGCACCGAGGTCTACAATCTCGCCTGTGCGCGAAATACCTTCGCCGAACATAATATCGAACTCGGCTTTGCGGAACGGCGGAGCTACTTTGTTCTTCACCACTTTTACGCGGGTTTGGTTGCCGATAACTTCGTCGCCTTCTTTGATTTGTTGGGCGCGGCGGATATCCAAGCGCACCGAAGCATAAAACTTCAGGGCGTTACCGCCGGTGGTTGTCTCGGGGTTGCCGAACATCACGCCAATCTTTTCTCGGAGTTGGTTGATAAAGATACAGGTAGTGCGCGTTTTGCTTACCGTAGCCGTGAGTTTACGTAGCGCCTGCGACATCAGTCGGGCTTGTAAGCCCACCTTGTTATCGCCCATGTCGCCTTCTATTTCGGCTTTGGGTGTGAGCGCTGCTACCGAGTCGATGACGATGATGTCAATGGCAGACGAACGAATGAGTTGCTCGGCAATCTCCAAAGCCTGTTCGCCATTGTCGGGCTGAGAAATGTAGAGGTTATCTACGTCTACACCCAGTTTGGCTGCATAGAAGCGGTCGAAAGCGTGTTCGGCATCAATAAAGGCGGCAATGCCTCCAGCCTTTTGAGCTTCGGCAATGGCGTGAATCGCCAGTGTGGTTTTACCCGAAGATTCCGGGCCATAGATTTCTATGATACGTCCGCGCGGATAACCTCCTACGCCCAGTGCCGCATTGAGGGCAATAGAGCCGGTAGGAATCACTTCCACATCTTCGATACTTTCATTGCCCATTTTCATGATAGAGCCTTTGCCAAAGCTTTTCTCTATCTTGTCCATGGCTGCTTGCAATGCTTTTAGCTTGTCCGAGGGCGCACCCTCAAAATTAAGTTCGTCTTTCTTTGCCATTTGTTTGAGTTTTTTAGTTCTTAAGTTTTTAGCTCTTAAGTTATAAGTTTTGAACTATTTAGTTACGGGTTCAGTTCCAAATCTCCGTCCATCACCTCGTGCCAAGGCAGTCCTTGTTTATTCAGTTGTTCCATGAAAGGGTCGGGATTAAACTCTTCCACGTTCCACACGCCTGCTTTCTTCCATTTACCTTGCAGGAACATCATGGCGCCAATCATGGCGGGGACGCCGGTGGTATAGCTTACGGCTTGCATGCCGGTTTCTTTGTAGGCTGCTTGGTGGTTGCAATTGTTATATATATAATAGGTGTGTTCTTTGCCCTCTTTCATTCCGCGGATGCGACAGCCTATGGATGTCTCACCTTCGTAGTTCTCGCCCAAGTCTTGCGGATTGGGCAGCACGGCTTTGAGGAATTGCATCGGCACAATCTTCATACCGTTGTATTCCACATCCTCGATGCGTGCCATGCCGATGTTTTGAATGACGCGCAAGTGTGTAAGATACTCTTGTCCGAAGGTCATCCAGAAGCGTGCACGTTTAATGGTGGGGAAGTTCTTTACCAGCGACTCCAGTTCTTCGTGGTAGAGCAGATACGAGTCGCGCGCGCCGATGTTGGGGTACGTTAAATCCTTGTGTATCTCCAGCGGAGCGGTGGTAACCCACTTGCCGTCTTGGTAGTAACGACCGTTCTGGGTGATTTCGCGAATGTTTATTTCGGGGTTGAAGTTTGTGGCGAAAGCTTTGTGGTGATTACCTGCATTGCAGTCCACAATATCCAGATACTCTATTTCGTCGAAATAGTGTTTGGCAGCATATGCGGTAAAGATGCCGCTCACTCCCGGGTCGAACCCGCAACCTAAAATTGCCGTCAGTCCGGCTTCTTCAAAACGTTGCTTGTAAGCCCATTGCCAACTATACTCAAAGTGAGCCACGTCTTTCGGCTCGTAGTTGGCTGTGTCCAAGTAGTTCACACCACTCTTTAGGCATGCCTCCATAATGGTGAGGTCTTGATAGGGCAGGGCTACATTGATAACAATATCGGGTTTGAAACTATCAAAAAGCGCCGTCAGTTCGTCTACGTTATCCGCATCTACTTGAGCGGTTTGAATGGCAGGGTTGCCGATAGCTTTCACTATCGCATCGCATTTCGACCGGGTGCGACTGGCTATCATCACGTCAGTAAAGACCTCGGGGTTTTGGGCTACTTTGTGCGCCACCACGGTACCTACACCGCCGGCGCCGATAATAAGAACTTTTCCCATTTTGTTGTTTTAATGCTGTTTCTTTTAAAAAATTGGTTATTTGGGTGAGCAAATATACGGCTATTTCTTGATGCCCGCACAAAACTACAAGCGATTTGTTAGTTTTATACTAATTTGCACTACCTTTGTGCGCTCTGAATGTACTGCATGCTACCTCGAAAACTATATACATATATAATAGGTGTCTGCGTCGGACTGTTTATCAGTCCTTTCTGCCACGGTCGTATCGAAGCCAAAGAGTTCGTGGTGGTAATTGATGCCGGTCACGGCGGGAACGATCCCGGCGCCATTGGCAAAACTTCCAAAGAGAAAGACATCAACCTCAATGTGGCGTTGAAGTTGGGGCGGCTCATTCGTGATAATTGTCCCGATACCAAGGTAGTTTACACGCGTCAAAAGGATGTTTTCATCCCGTTGGGACGTCGTGCCGATATCGCCAACGAAGCTAAGGCAGACCTGTTTATCTCTATCCACACCAACTCTTTACCCAAAGGCAAAAGTTCCGTAAGCGGTGCCTCTACATGGACATTGGGACTTGCCAAGTCGGACGCCAATCTGGAGGTAGCCAAACGCGAGAACTCCGTTATCTTATACGAGAGCGATTACAAGACGCGCTATGCAGGCTTCAACCCTAACTCGGCAGAATCCTATATCATCTTTGAGTTTATGCAAGATAAGTATATGTCACAAAGCGTACACTTGGCTTCGCTGGTACAGCAGGAGTTTAAGACTACCGCCCGTCGTCCCGACCGTGGCGTGCATCAGGCAGGTTTCTTAGTACTGAAAGCCAGCGCCATGCCGAGCATACTGGTGGAGTTGGGTTTTATCTCCAATCCCGCCGAAGAACGCTACATGAACTCGAACGAAGGACGTACCGCGCTTGCCAACTGCATTTACCGTGCTTTCTTGAGGTACAAACGCGAACAGGAGATTCGGCAGGACGGCGCAAGCGAAACCGTCGTTCCCGAAGAGCAACCCGCGGAAACGGCAGTATCGTCCGAAAGCCGGCACGATGAACAACAGCGTCCGCCGGTTGTTAAAGAACCTATAGTGGTGTTTAAGTTGCAGATAGCCACTTCGTCGCAACGCTATAAGTCTACCGACAAGCGTTGGAAGGGACTGAAGAACGTGACCTATTACCAAGAGGGCGGCGTCTATAAATACACTTACGGTGAGACAACGGACTACGACCAAATCGTAAAGATGAAGAAAGAGATAACCGCTCGTTTTAAAGACGCCTTTGTCGTTGCTTTTAAGAATGGTAAGAAAGTCGACCTGCAGGAAGCTATCAAGGAGTCGAAACAAAAGAAATAAAACAGAATAAAGTAAGAATCCATACATAAATCTTAAAATGAAATATTTAACAAAAGAAGTGAGAATAGGGATTGCAGGCATTGCAGCCCTTTGTATATTGGTCTACGGCATCAACTACCTGAAAGGAATCCATCTGTTTAAACCGACAAGCTACTTTTACGTGAAGTTTGACCAAGTGAACGGACTTACCAAATCGAGTCCCGTCTATGCCGACGGTTTTCGTGTGGGACTTGTCAACGACATCTATTACGATTACGAGAATCCTAAAAATGTGATTGTGGAGATAGATGTCGACCCCGAACTGCGCATCCCGCGCGGAAGTACGGCGGAACTGGCTTCCGAGTTGATGGGCGGAACAAAGATGAATCTGCTGCTCGCCAACAATCCCCGCGAAAAATACCTGCTTGGCGATACCATACAGGGTTACCTCAGCAACGGTGTCATGGATAAAGTCACCGAAATGATACCGCAAATTGAGAAGATGCTGCCGAAGCTCGACTCCATAATGAGTTCGCTCAACAGCTTGCTTGCCGACCCTGCTCTCCCCAATACGTTACACAGCATGCAAAACACCATGGCAAACATGGAAGGCACCAGCCGACAATTGCAGAAGCTGATGAGTACGGACATTCCGCAACTCACCGGCAAGCTCAACGTCATAGGCGATAACTTTGTGAACATCAGCAATAACCTCAAAGATACCGACTATGCCGCCATGCTGAGAAAAGTAGATCAAACACTTGCCAACGTAACCACGCTGACCAACCAGCTCAACAGCAAAGAGGGTACGGTGGGACTGCTACTGAACGACCCGTCGCTTTACAATAGTCTCAATACCACCGTCAACTCTGCCAATAGCTTGCTCGAAGACCTCAAGGCGCACCCCAAGCGTTACGTACACTTCTCAATATTCGGTAAAAAAGATAAGTAGCACACCCCCGTTTCCCTATATGACCTCCTTTACATCCCTGATTGCAGCAGCTACGGGCATCTCCGTGCAGCAAATCGGACACACGCTTCGTCTCTTGGACGAAGGAGCTACCATTCCGTTCATCAGCCGTTACCGCAAAGAGGTCACCGGCGGACTGGACGAAGTACAGATAGAAGCTATCCAAGTGCAGCACGACAAGCTGTGCGAAATAGCCAAACGCAAGGAAACTATCGTTGCCACCATTGAAGAACAGGGCAAGATGACCGCGGAACTGCGCCGAAGCATCGACGAAACGTGGGATGCCACCCGTCTCGAAGACCTCTATCTGCCTTACAAGCCGAAACGACGTACCCGTGCCGAAATAGCCCGTGCGCAAGGTTTGGAACCTTTGGCTACCTTGTTGATGCTGCAACGGGAACCGTATCCCGAAAAGCGTGCCGAGGCATTTGTGAAAGGCGATGTACCCGATGTGGAAGAGGCACTGAAAGGAGCACGCGATATTCTTGCCGAACAGATAAACGAAAACCCACAGGCACGCAATGCCGTACGCTTCGGCTTTTCCCGTCAGGCGGTGCTTAGCTCCAAGGTGATAAAGGGCAAAGAGGCGGAAGCCGATAAATACCGTGACTATTTCGACTTCAGTAAACCGTTGGCACGATGCACCTCACACCAGTTATTGGCGATACGCCGTGCCGAAAACGAAGAATTGCTGAGGGTGAGTATCACTCCCGACGACGACGTCTGCATCGACAAACTAAAGCGTCAGTTTGTGCGTGCCGACAATCGCTGCGGACAACAGGTGGCCGAAGCGGTGGAAGATGCCTACAAGCGTTTGCTGAAACCCTCCATAGAAAACGAATATGCCGCCGCAAGCAAGGAGAAGGCGGACGATGAGGCGATTGCGGTGTTTGTAAAGAGCCTGCGTCAACTCTTGCTGGCACCTCCTTTGGGACAGAAGCGGGTCATGGGCATCGACCCGGGTTTCCGCACCGGTTGCAAAGTGGTGTGTCTGGACGAACAGGGTAACCTGCTACATAACGAAAATATCTATCCCCACCCGCCGGTAAACAAAACCAAAGAGGCTGCCGCCAAACTGCAAATGATGATAGAAGCCTATCGTATCGAAGCCATTGCAGTGGGTAACGGTACCGCCGGTCGCGAAACCGAAGAGTTCCTGCAAAGCATGCCTTTTAGAAACAGCGTGCAACTGTTTGCGGTAAGCGAGCAAGGCGCATCTATCTATTCGGCATCGAAGGCGGCACGCGACGAGTTTCCCGAATACGACGTCACCGTACGCGGAGCCGTCTCCATAGCCCGTCGTCTCATGGATCCGCTTGCCGAACTGGTGAAGATTGATCCTAAATCTATCGGGGTAGGGCAGTATCAGCACGATGTCAACCAAAGCAAGTTGAAGAAATCGCTCGACCTTACCGTAGAGAGTTGCGTCAATCTGGTAGGGGTCAACCTGAACACGGCAAGCAGTCATCTGCTTACCTATATTTCGGGGTTGAGCGCGCTACTGGCACAAAACATCGTGAACTACCGCACCGAAAACGGAGCGTTCGTTTCGCGCAAAGCCTTGATGAAAGTACCGCGTATGGGTGCTAAGGCTTTTGAACAATGTGCGGGCTTCTTGCGCATCCCCGAAGCAAAGAATCCTCTTGACAACACGGCAGTACATCCGGAGAGTTATCATATCGTAGAGCAAATGGCTGCCGACCTGCATTGTACCATTCCCCAACTGATAGCCGACAAAGAGTTGCGCGGACGTATCAACCTCGAAAGATATGTAACCGCACAAACGGGACTTCCCACCTTAAAGGACATTCTTGCCGAACTTGAAAAGCCCGGTCGCGACCCGCGCGATACCATCAAAGTGTTTGAATTCGATAAGAGCGTGCGTACGCTGGACGATGTGCGTGTCGGCATGGAACTGCCCGGCATTGTGAGCAACATCACCAACTTCGGCGCCTTTGTCGACATCGGTATCAAAGAAAACGGTCTGATACATCTTTCCCAGATCGCCGACCGCTACATTACCAATCCCGGCGAAGTGCTTGCCATGCATCAACAGATATACGTACGTGTGCTCGATGTGGATATGCAACGCAAACGCATCGCTTTGAAGCTGTTGCAGTCGTAGAAATCATTAGTCGTGGATAAGTTGGTGCACACTGGTAAAAACCAGTGTGTCGTCCTGATTTTGGTTGACAGTAGTAGCTTACTCTCCTCCTCAAGAAAAGAGGAGATGGCACGCTAAAGGCGTAACGGAGGTGTTGATAAGCCGTTTTATAACTTTTCTTTCTTACATCCTTATCTTCACAGCTTATTTTGTTGTCTTTGCAGCTCACTTCTTTTACCGTCCGACCATCGTCGTACGACCGTCCAACGATGGTTGTACGACCGTACGACGTTGGTCGGACGCTCGTCCGACGTTGGTCGGACGGTAATGGATGTGCGGTGCAAAAACAATATGTCACTGATACATAGTTATTTATTACTAAACAACAACTACTAAACAAATCACTACCTCCGATAAGTTTGTTAGCATCTCCGCAGAAGTGTGCGTGAGATAAATTAGAGTTTAGGGGAGAGCTGCGCGCAGCACGAGTGGTTGGCAATAGTAACTTAAACTCTAATTTATCTTTGTTCGTATTTTGTATTTATAGGCTGTCGCCATCCATAGAAGATAAAGTTGAGCTTTTTCCCTTCTGCTGTGGGTATAAATAATAGTTTCTCTTTTATTTCTGTTTCTATTTTTCGGAAGGTAGCGATTGGGATAGTATTAAGCGGTGACCATATAACAAAGTCAAATTTCACTTCCATTACTTTGCCCGTCTCTTTGTTGATATATAGGCTTACCCCTAATTTGGCATCTACCATATTCCTTCGCTGCACATTTGTAAATGCATTATAGACAATGCTCCAGCCTATAGATTCCATAGTATCGCTATTGGTAGTAAAAGGAATGCGTCCAAATACCCCCATTGGAGGCAGTTTCTCTGAACCATTGTAGGTTTGATAGGTGTGTGTGAATCTATTACTGTTGTTATATAACCTGACAAATGGTCCGGGAGTTATATCGCATTGATACGTATAACCATTTTCGTAAAACGTTTTGGTTTGAGTGTAATATTTGGTTTGTGCCATACCAATTGTTGTACAGCACAAAGTTACTAATAGAGTAATAATTGTTTTCATTAGCATTTGGTACGGCATATCAATGTTAATAGATTGTCTCTGGTAGGAGAAACGCTCCTACCAGAGATATCTGAGTTTACCTGTCCTCATATCTTATAGTTATCGGCTGGTTCCAGCCATAGAAGATATAATTAAGTTTTTTCGCTTCTTCTAATGGGGTAATTTTAATTTTATCTTTTATTTCCGTCTCAATCTTGCGGAAGGTCGCTATCGGAATCGTATTAAGTGTATCCCATGTATAAAAATTAAATTTGACCTCCATTACTTTCCCTGTATCTTTACTTATGCACAGAGCTATACTTAATCTGGCTTCAACCATTTTTAATCTTTGTGCTTTTGTAAACGCATTGTAGACAATGTCCCATGCTGTTGGTAGCATTTGTTCGTCATTTGTAATAAATGGAATGCGTCCAAATACTCCTATTGGTGGTAGTCTCTGTGAACCATTATAGGTCAAATTGACATAAGTTAGTTTATTGTCTTTGTTATAAAGTGTTATGTATTCACCCGCATCTACATCGCATTGATATGTGTATCCATTCTCATAAAATGTTTTAGTCTGTGAGTAATACTTGGTTTGCGCCATACTAATTGTAGTACAGCATAAAATTACTATTAAGGTCATTATTGTTTTCATTAGCATTTGGTACAGTATATCAATGTTAATAGATTGTCTCTGGTAGGAGAAACGCTCCTACCAGAGATATTTGTTTATCTTTGTTCGTATTTTATATTTACCGGCTGTCGCCATCCGTGGAAGATAAAATTGAGTTTTCGACCTTCATCCGTAGGGATGCTAATAATTTTATCTTTTATTTCTGTTTCTATTTTTCGGAAGGTAGCAATAGGTATAGTATTAAGAGGTGACCATGTGGGAAAATCGAAATTTACCTCCAATACCTTGCCAGTTTCTTTACTTATATATAGGCCTATGCCCAACTTAGCTTCAAGCATGTTTAGTCTCTGTGCTCTTGTAAAAGCATTATAGACTATGTCCCAAGCAGTTGCTTTATTAGCTCTAAAATTTGTAGTAAAAGGAGTCCGTCCAAATACCCCCATAGGGGGAAGTTTCTCTGAACCATTGTAGGTTTGATTTGTATATGTCAACTTATTATCTTTATTATATAAAGTGACACTTCCACCTTTATCCACATCACATTGGTAAGTGTACCCATTCTCATAAAATGTTTTAGTCTGTGAGTAATACTCGGTTTGCGCCATACTAATTGTAGTATAGCACAAAGTTACTATTAAAGTAATAATTGTTTTCATTAGCATTTGGCTGTTATTGATTGTAAATTCGTAAAATTGGAAATTCCATTTATATCCCAGTTATATTTATAACTATTATAAGCAGGAGCGTTTTCTTGGGTCTCGAAGATGCTGGCAATTTGTTCTATGCGAAACGTAAGAAGCTTATCTTGTTCCGCATATGTTTTATTTAAACAATAAACAGATAACTTGATAGACTGTAAGGGTAAAAACGCCTTTCCTAATATACAATTTTTGGAAAGAAAAATATCATTGTTTACATCCTATGTGTATTAAGAAACCGTTTTGAATTTATTGGAATATATATTCTTATTAGTCATGCTCCCAAGTCTCTTTTCGGTCTTATCTTCCTCTTTGACTCGTCAGTGAGCTGCGCTATCTTTCTCCTAAAACAGAAAGATAATCCTCGAAAAGAGCTTTCAAATCAAAGAATACTAAATTCAAAACAGTTTCTAAGTTTATCGGTCTAAATATCTAAGTCCTCTTATTTGTATTTCACATCAGCTTTCCTCTTAATACCACTGTATATTACTCTGCGTCTGGCTGCGCTGGTCGTACTTCAAATCTTGTAAGATGCTGGCGTTGGCGCGAATGGTAAAGTTGTAATACTTGTACACGCCGAACGGAGCCACGGCAGCCGAGATGTTGAAGCAATGTAGGTCGCGCGAGATGTTGAAGGCGGTGGTGGCAATCTTCTTGGCATTGAAGTCGTAGCTGGCATTGAAGCTGATAGACCACTTGTTGGAGAGCTTGAGGTTACCCGAACCGCTGAGCGTGTGCGTCAGTTTGTAGGGATAGCGCATGTTGGTGCGGTTAATGGGCTTGCTGGTATCTTCGGAGAGCGAGATGCCGTAGCTGACGTTGAACGACCATGGCATTTTAAACTCTTGATAGCCATCGGAGTCGGCTTTAGCTTTCACCTTTTTCTTTTTGGCGGGTGCGCCCGTATCGTCCACATAACCCACTTGTTCGGGTTCGTCGCCGCTTTCGTCCGTAGTGGGCTTTTGGGCATTGGTATCCTCTTCCTCTTCGGCTTTGCCCAGCAGTTTCATGATGGCGCCGCTCAGTTGTTTCCACGTATCGTTGTTGAACGTTTTGCTAAACGACGTACTGTAGCCTTGGAAGATACCGAAGCGACCGTACGACCACTCGGTGCGGTCGCTCGGCACTACGTTGCCGTTTTTGTCGAACGCATAGCCGTAGGTGCGGAATGTAGAGTTTATGCTGAACGTGTACGACTGGCTCAGCTTGAGGCGCAGGCGCAGGTTGAGGTCGCCCCAAGGACGTTTCTTTGCCGCCATGTTGTAGCTGATGCTTCCGCCCAGTTCGTCGATAAGGCTTACCTTCTTTACCGTATCTTTCTTCAGGTCGCGATACTTCATCTCAAGGTTGTTGGAAATATCGAAGTTGACGCTCCCCGAGCGGTCGGCACCCGGCACGCCGAACATGCCGTCGGAGTAGGGCGAGTAGCTTACCGTGTCGGTGGGTAGTCCGTTGCGGTCGCGCTTGATGTAGGTGTCGTAGTATTGGTTGAACGACGGTCGGGCGCTCAGACTAACGGTGGGTGTGATGACGTGTCGAATCTGTATCTCGTTCTTCTTGGCAAACAGCGGCTTGTACATGGCATAAATCTTGGTGTTGAAGCCCAAGCTGGCGCTGTATTCTTGCAGATGATAGAAGCCGTAGGTGGTGTCGGTGCGTTGCTCCGTTTGTCTGTCCTGATCCCATGCACGGTGTGTTTTGCGGGTGTACCAGCGCGCGTTGTAGTTGATAGAGGGTGTCAAGTTGAAGTAGTTGAACAGCGTAAAGGTAGCTTGTATGGGGATATCGTGCTTGGCACCGTTCTTCCAGTCTTTTATAAGATTCGACTTAAAGAGCAGGTTGTCTTTGGTCTGTATGCTGTTGGAGAAGCGTCCGGTGTAGCGGAATTGAATCTTTTCGTACCAGCGTTCGTCGCCAACCGCCTTTTTGCGTTTAAAGGGGTAGATAGTGCTCAAGCTGATGTTGAGGTCGGGCAGCGTAACGGCAATAGACGAGTCGCGCGTGGTTTGCGCAATATTGGTGGTTGCCGAGATATTAAGTTTTAGGTCGGGGAAGCTGCGCGAATAGCTCACACTCGATGTCTTGGTATTCTGCGCGGCGGCTTGCTGGTTATAGAGGTTGCCCACGTTGGTCTTTTCGTAGCTGCTCGAAGCGAAGTTCACACTGGCGGAGAAGGTGGTGTTGGGGTTGGCTTTGGGGTCTTGGCGGTGCGACCACACAATCTTGTAGTCTTTGGTTTCCTGATAATCGCTCAGTCCTTTGTCGCCAATTTTGGTCACCTGATAGCTGGCTTGCAACAAGCCCGAGAACTTGTAGCGCACGTTGTAGTTGCTCTCCACGTTGAGTGCCCACGAGCCTTTGGTGTAGATGTCGCCCCGCAGCTTCAGGTCCATCAGGTCGCTTATGGCAAAGTAATAGCCGCCGCTGGTCAGTCCGAAGCCGCGTGCCGAGTCGTCCATATAGGTAGGCATGATGAAGCCCGACGAATATTTGTCGTTGAAGGGGAAGAAGAAGAACGGCACGGCGAGCGGAAGCGGCACGTCTTCTATTACAAAGTAAGCGGGACCGGTTACGATATTCTTTTTGGGGCGTGCTTTGGCATAGGTCATCTGCACATAGAAGTGGGGGTGCTCGTGATTGTCGCACGTGGTGTAGCGGGCATCTTTTATCGACAGCTCGTCATCTTTGCCTTTCTTGGCATTGTTGCCCACCACATAGCCTTCGCCCTGCTGCGTAATGACGTTACTGATGAGTCCGCGCTTGCTCTTGAAGTTGTAGCGAATCGTATTGGTTTCGTAGGGTGTATCGCCGTCTTTGAACACCGGCTTTCCCTTGACGACGCCCAGCGAATCTTCTACGCCGCGGGCAAACACCGTGCTGCTATCCATATTCATGGTGATAACAGCGGCAGCCAGTTCGATAGGGGTGCCTGTGGTATAGTTTACCTTACCCTCTCCGTACAGATGTGCAAATCCGCTTTGGGTAAATACCAGCGAGTCGGTAGCTTCGTAAGTTACCGGTGCATCCAAGGGCTGTTGCTTGTGGGGGGTGGACAGCTTCAGCGTATCGCCCGGCAAGGTTTGGCTACGTAACGAGTCGCTCCTTTCTTGCGAAAATGCTTTGCCGCAATAGAAGAAAAGGCTGATAAGTGTAAGAATCGATATGAGTTTGTCTGCTTTCAATGAGTGGTCGAAATAGTGTGAATCCGCTTTGAAAGTGGCAAAAGTACGTAATAAATGCGGATAATCGGTTTTTTTAAATAAATTTAGAAGCTACATGAATCGTTCACACCAGCCGTCGAAGCGCGTCAGCCCCTCGTCGCCATAGCGTGAAATACTTTGACGCACCTTCTCCAACGACTTCTCTTTGTCCAAATGCGTCTTGGAATAAAACTTGTCGGCAAAGCAAATCACCTGCTCTTCCAAGCTCACGGGCAGCATGTCGCGATGCGGCACGGGTAGTTGTTGGCGCTCAATCTCTGCAAGCGACAAGCCGGCACCCGTGTGGCGTTCGCATACCAAGGCATGGCGTGGGTAGCCCTCTTTGCGCATCAGCTCGGCACCCAAGTAGCCGTGGCAGATGTAGGGTTTGTCGCCCAAACAATGGATGCCGGGTGCATCGGTGAGAAAGATGCCGATGTCGTGCAGCATGGCAGCTTCGTACAGAAACGTTTCGTTGAGTTGCAGCTCGGGATGTCGGTGTGCTACCCACAAAGCTTTGTCGGCTACTTGCCGACTGTGTGTAAGCAAAATGTGCTTCAACGGATTCTTTTCGGGATAGTATCGGTCGATAATGGTAAGCGGTTGCATAAACGGTACTATTTATTTGCGTCGGAAGTGATAAAGATAAATTTCGTCGCGCAGGTCGCAACTGCGTTGGTCGGTGCGGAACACCTCGTCCACTTCGTAGTGTGGGGTTATCTCTTCGAAGAACTTATCTTTGTCGCGTTCGGGCAGGGCAACATACCCTTCGCCGCGAGGCATTTCGTTGGTGAAGTGGCGCATACGGTCGTCCAGATAATAGTTGATGCAATAGAAGCTGGCGTGGTCGTAGGTATAGACCGTGCCTTGGGGTACCACCTGCTCAATGCGTTTGGCGATGTGAATGTCGGACTTCACTCCCAGCACAATGGGTTGATATACGCCGTCGAGCACCACAAAGAGGGTCAGTATGCAGCCGGTGATGCTATATAATAAGGTGTGTGCCTTGACACGTTTCGCCATAGCCCACCATGTGGAAAGTGCGGCTATCACGGGCAGCAGCACTAACAGCCATTTAACCGGCGGTAGCGACGTATTACCCAAGGCATGCATAAAAGCGATGTTTTCGGCGGCATGACGTCCGCTGCCCCACACACTGTCGGGTATCAACCCCATACGCAGACTGAAGAAGACGGCGGTAAGCAACAAGCATACAGTGATGAAGATGCCACCGGAAAGGCGAAACAGTTTGACGCCGCGCGTAGCCAGTGCCATGAG